>CADBMC010000001.1 GCA_902795635.1 uncultured Coriobacteriaceae bacterium
CCTGGTGCTCACCGGCCGCACCCTCTTCGGCTGTCCGCCCGCCAAGGGCCAGGAGCTCGAGGAGCACTACTTCGGCGCCATCCGTCCCACCGTCAACGCCTTCATGAAGGAGCTCGACGACGAGCTCTGGAAGCTCGCCATCCCCGCGAAGACGAAGCACAACGAGGTCGCCCCGTCGCAGCATGAGCTCGCCCCCGAGTTCGAGTACGCGGCGCTCGCCATCGACGACAACCTGCTCACGATGGAGAAGCTCAAGCTGCTGGCCACCCACCACGGCCTCGCCTGCCTCGAGCACGAGAAGCCCTTCGAGTACGTGAACGGCTCCGGCAAGCACGACAACTGGTCCATCTCGGCCGACGGCCGCAACCTGCTCGAGCCCGGCACCAAGCCCGAGGAGAACCTGCAGTTCATCGTCATCCTCACCTGCCTCATCGCGGCAGTCGACGAGCACGCCGACCTGCTCAGGGCATCGGTCGCCTCGGCAGGCAACGACCACCGTCTCGGCGCCAACGAGGCGCCCCCGGCGATCGTCTCCATCTTCCTGGGCGAGCAGCTCGAGGGCATCGTCGAGGCCCTCATCAAGGAGGAGTCCTACACCTCTCACAAGCGCATGATCATGGACCTCGGCGTCCCGCAGATCGCCGACGTCCTGCGCGACACCACCGACCGCAACCGCACGAGCCCGTTCGCCTTCACCGGCAACAAGTTCGAGTTCCGCATGTGCGGCTCGCAGCAGAACCTCTCCGACCCGAACATGGTCCTGAACGTGATCGCGGCCGAGCAGTTCGACGCCTTCGCCACCGCCATGGAGGGCGTGGGCCCCGACGAGTTCGAGGAGGCCGCCATCAACTGGGTGCGCACGAGCCTCCGCGAGCACCAGCGCGTGATCTTCTCCGGCGACGGCTACTCCGAGGAGTGGCCCAAGGAGGCGGAGCGCCGCGGCCTGCCCAACCTCAAGACCACGGCCGACGCCATCCCGGTGCTGCTCGAGCAGCGCAACGTCGACCTCTTCGACAAGTACGGCGTGCTGAACGAGGCCGAGCTCAAGGCCCGCTACGTGGCCCGCGCCGAGAAGTACGCGAAGCTCGTGCACATCGAGGCCAACACCATGGTCTACATGGCTCGCCAGATGTACCTGCCCGCGCTGAGCGGCTACTCCTCCGAGCTCGCCGCCTCCGTGGCCACCAAGCGCGGCCTGGGGCTCGAGCCCAAGGCCGAGGCCGACCTCGTGGCCAAGCTCACCGCCGGCATCGACGAGATCGCCGAGAAGCTCGAGGACCTCGAGGCGCGCAACGACGAGGCCTACTCCGTCGAGGACCCCAAGGAGCGTGACGACAACTACAAGGACTCCGTCCTTCCTGCCATGGACGCGCTCCGCGCCGCCGTGGACGCTATGGAGCCCCTCTGCTCCGAGGATTGGTGGCCTGTCCCCACGTACAACTCGATCCTCTTCTGGGTGTAGCCGCCTGGCGGCATGCGTCCAGCCCTTGCCGGAAGGCAAGCGAGACAAGCGGGAGGCGGCCCTCGGGTCGCCTCCCTTTTTTGGGCGTCGCGGGCGTCGCCGCGACCTTGGCGGCATCGGGCGCCCGGGACGCGGAAGGCGAACGGAAGGCGAATTCCGCAAGATGCGCCGTCGCGGCGGACCGGGAGGCCGCGACCCCCTATGATGGCGACGCGACAGTTAAGCCGAATGCTATGGAAGGACCTGCGTGGAGGCTCAACCCCAGAGGACGGAGACCGACTCCCTCGACGTGACGGAGGGCGTCATCTGGCGCCAGCTGGTCATGCTGCTCTGGCCCGTCTTCGTGGCCAGCTTCGTGCAACAGGCCTACCAGCTCGTGAACACCTTCGTCGTGGGCCGCTTCGCGAGCACCGTCGCGCTGGGAGGCATGCAGGCGACCCAGTCCATCACCGAGCTCGCGGTGGGCTTCAGCGTGGGCGTGGGCGCGGGATGCGCCGTGATCGTGGGGCAGAGCTTCGGCGCGCGTGACGAGGCGCGCCTCTCGGCCTCGAGCCAGACGGCCATGGCCCTCTCGGTCGTGATCGGGCTCGTCGTGGGCATCCTGGGGCTCCTCGGCATAGAGCCGCTCCTCCTGCTCATCGACACGCCCGAGTCCCTGATGTCCGAGGCGCTCGGCTACAGCAGGCTGGTGCTCGCCGCCCTCCCTTTCGTGCTCGTGTACAACATGGGGGCGGGCATCATGCGCGCCGTGGGCGACACCCGCACCCCCACGCGAATCCTGGCCGTGTCGCTGGCGCTCTCCGCCGTGCTGGACATGGCCTTCGTGGCGGGGCTGAGGCTCGAGTCCGCCGGCTGCGGCATCTCCTACCTCTTGTCCTACCTGCTGGCCGCCGTGCTCACCGTGGCGCACCTCGCCCGCGAGGGCGCTCCGTGGCGCATCGACGTGCGCCACCCCGCCTTCGATGCGCGCATCGCGAAGAAGATGCTGCTCACGGGCCTGCCGCTGGGCGTCCAGTCCTCCGCCTACTCCATCTCCAACATCGTGGTCCAGTCCTCCATCAACCAGTTCGGCGCCTACCTCGTGACGGGCTGGGGCCTCGCCAACCGCATAGACGGCGTGATCTGGCAGGTGGCCGATGCCCTGGGCATCGCCGTGACCACGTTCTCGGCGCAGAACTACGGCGCCCGCCGCTACGACCGCATGCGCTCCTGCATGCGCATCTCGCTGGTGATGGGCACGGTGCTCGTGGGCGGCCTGGCGCTCGTCATGCTGCTGCTCGCCGGGCCCATAGCCCGGTTCTTCGTCTCCGACGAGCAGGTGGTCCGGCCCTGCCTGGAGCTTCTGGGCATCGTGTGCCCCGTGTACAGCCTCTACTCCTACTCCGACAACGTCTCCGGGCTCATCCGCGGCTCCGGCGAGAGCCTGCGGCCCATGATCGTGACCCTCACCGGCACATGCTTCCTGCGCATCGCCTGGGTGGCGTTCCTCATGCCCCTCTCCCACACCGAGTTCATGCTCATGATGTGCTACCCCGTCACCTGGGCCGCGACCGACGTCCTGTTCTTGTGGTACTACCTGCGGGGACGCTGGCTCAACAACGCCCGCATAGGCGAGGCGGGACGCCAGCGGCAAGGCGCGCGCGGCCAGAGAGGCTAGAGGAGCTGCCTGAGCCCGATGAGCACGAGGACCACGCCGCCCACGCATTCGGCGGCGTCTCCCAGGCGCTCGCCCGCCTTGCGGCCGACGAGCAGCCCCACGACGCAGCAGAGGAACGTGGTGACGCCGATGGTGGCCGCGGCGAGCGGCAGGCTCGTCTGCTGCGCCCTGAGGCCCACTCCCACGGCGAAGGCGTCGATGGCGGTGGCGACGGCCTGCACGAGGATGGTCGCGACCGTGAGGCGGCCCTTGTCGGGGACCTCTTCGGCGGAGGCGGGGTCGCAGCGCATGGAGCGGATGCCCTCGCGGATCATGTTCGCGCCGATGACGCCGAGTATCGCCATGGCCACGAAGCCCGAGTAGCGCTCGATGAGCTCGGCCGCAACGCCTCCCGCGACGTAGCCGAGGACGGGCATGCCCGCCTGGAAGGCGCCGAAGGCGACGGGCATGAGCATGAGGCGCGCGCGGGACTCGTGCGGGTACGCGCAGCTGTTCGAGATCGTCACCGAGAACGAGTCCAGCGCAAGGGCTATGCCCAGCATCAGGAGCTCCGGAAATCCCATCGTGCCTCTCATCCGCGTAGGTCCGCCCGGGCGGCATGCCTGCGGGCGATGCAATGGGCAAGACTCTAGCAGAAGGGACGAGCCGGTCGAACGGAGCGGCGAACATCCCACGGACAAGGTAGGATTGCTAGCGTGTGGGATAGGCGCCGCCGGGGTAGGAGAAGGACAGGGCCGGCCCATGGGCGACCGACCCCCGGAAGGCGCCATGTCCCGGAAGACGAGAGGAGCAGTCGATGCCCGCACTTATGACCCACCACATCTTCGGCGAGAAGGCCGTGAGGACCCTCGACGACGGGCTTGTGGAGGGGCAAGAGGAGCTCCTCTCCTATCTCATCGGCTGCCAGGGGCCCGACCCCTTCTTCTTCCGCGCGTCGCTGAGCGGGTCGGCCCGCGAGCTCCACGCGCTGGCGAGCGACATGCACTGCCGCCACGTGATTGGCACCTTCCAGGCGCTTGTACGCGGGATCGACCGCCTGCCCAAGCCCGACCAGCGCATCGGCCGCGCCTACGCGCTCGGCTTCCTCGCCCACTACGCGCTCGACAGCTACGCCCACCCCTTCATCTACGCGCAGCAGTTCGCCCTGTGCGAGGCAGGTCGCTCGCTTGGCATCGCGGACGCAGGCGACGAGGTGCACGGCGTGATCGAGAGCCAGCTGGACTCGTGGATGGTGTGGAACGAGCGCCACGCGACCGTCATGGAATACGCGCCTGCCGACGAGCTCGTGCTTCCCGAGCGCACGGCCGTGGCCGGAGGCGCGCTCATGGCCTACGTGGCCCGCTCGGTGTTCCGCCGCGATATAGGCGAGGGCTCCCTCAGGCGCTGCGTGGCCGACATGCGCTTCGTCTACCGCATGGTGGAGCCCTACGGCTCGAAGAGGTGCGAGCGCGTGGGCCTGCTCGAGCGCCTCGTGCGCGGGGGCGGCTACTCGCGTCTCGCGGCCCTGGCGCACGAGGTCGTCCGCGACGACGGGTGCCCCGCCGCGAACCTCGCGCACGAGCCGTGGGAGGACCCCTGCACGGGCGAGGTGTCGCAGAAGGGCTTCTACGACCTGTTCGCGGACGCGCTCGCGGCCTACCCCGCCATGGCGAGGGCCTTCCTCGAGGGCCACGTGGAGGGCTCGTTCGGCGACATCGACTTCGACGGCAGGCCGCTCGGCCCCGACAGGCTGTAGGCCCGCCTCTGCGCCCCGCGCCTACAGGTCCTGCAGGGCGAACACCTCCATGTCGGAGTCGCGGGCGGTGCGGATGGCCTCCACCATGGCCTGGGCGCCGGAGAGCGTCGTCACGTTCGTGATGCGATAGCGCACGGCGAGGTCGCGCAGCTGGTAGAAGTCCTCGCGCGTCGAGGGGTCGCCGGGGATGTTCACGATCAGGCACACGCGCCCGCCCGAGATCATGGTGCCGATGTTCGGACGCATCTCGGAGGTGCGGCGCACCGACTCGCACGGGATGCCGGCGGCCTCGAGCGCCTTGGCGGTGCCGGTTGTGCCGCAGAGCCTATATCCCATGAGCGTGAGCTCGCGGGCAACCGCCGTGATGGCGCGCTTGTCGCGGTCGCGCACGGAGATGAACACCTTGCCGGCCGAGGGGTCGAGCGGAAGGCCGTAGGAGATGGCGAGCTGGGTCTTGGCATAGGCGGCCGGGAAGGTGCGCGCGATGCCCATGACCTCGCCTGTCGAGCGCATCTCGGGGCCGAGGGCCATCTTGGAACCGGGGAAGCGGTCGAAGGGAAGCACCGCCTCCTTGCAGGCGAAGTAGCCGAAGTCGCGGTCCTCGGGCGGCAGCTCGCCGGATGCCTCGAGGTCGGCGATCCTCTCCCCCGCCATGATGCGGGCGGCCAGGCTGGCCAGAGGCACGCCGCTCGACTTGCTCGAGAACGGCAGCGTGCGGCTCGCGCGGGGGTTCAGCTCGATCACGTAGACGAGCCCGTTGTGCACGGCGTACTGCACGTTGAGGGCGCCCACGATGTCCACGGCGCGGGCGAGCTTGTGGGTCGTCTCGCGCAGCTGGGCCACGATCGAGTCGGAGAGCGAGTAGGGCGGCATGCAGCAGGCGGAGTCGCCGGAGTGGATGCCCGCCTCCTCGATCTGCTCCAGCACGGCGCCCACGTAGCAGTCCTTGCCGTCGGCCAGGGCGTCCACGTCCAGCTCCACCGCGGAGTCCAGGAAGCTGTCGAGGTAGATGGGGTGGTCGGAGGAGACGCGCGTCGCCTCGTCCATGTAGGCCTTGAGGTGAGCCTGGTCGTAGACGATGGCCATGCCGCGCCCGCCGAGCACATAGCTCGGGCGCACGAGCAGCGGGTAGCCCACGCGCTGCGCCACCTCGATGGCCTGCTCGTAGGTGGAGGCCACGTCGGAGGTGGGATAGGCGATGCCCAGTTCGTCGAGCAGGCTCGAGAAGCGGTCGCGGTCCTCGGCCAAATCGATCGCCTCGGGCTGCGTGCCCATGATCGGCACGCCCGCCTCCTTGAGCCTGGCTGCCAGGTTGATGGGCGTCTGCCCGCCGAGCGAGCACACCACGCCCGCAGGCTGCTCGATGTCGCAGATGTCGAGCACGTCCTCGAAGGTGAGGGGCTCGAAGTAGAGGCGGTCGGAGGTGTCGTAGTCGGTAGAGACGGTCTCGGGGTTGCAGTTGACCATCACCGTCTCGTAGCCCTTCGCGTGCAGGGCGCGCGCGGCATGGACGCAGCAGTAGTCGAACTCGATGCCCTGGCCTATGCGGTTGGGGCCGGCCGAGAGGATCATCGCGCGCGGGCGGTCGCAGTCGCGCCGCTCGGAGGGGCCCTCGTCGTAGCACTTGTAGTGGTAGGAGGTGCGCGCGGGGAACTCGCCCGCGCAGGTGTCCACCGTCTTCACCGAGGGCACGACGCCCTGGGCGCGCCTCCAGGCGCGGACCTCGAGCTCCGAGCAGCCGCAGAAGTGCGCGATCTGGGCGTCGGAGAAGCCCATCTGCTTCACGGCGCGCATCTCGACGGCCGAGATGTCGGAGAGCCTGCGCGCGGCGAGCCAGCGCTCCACGCGCACGATGTCGAGCAGGCGGTTGAGGTACCACCGGTCGATGCCGGTGAGCTCGTAGATGTCGTCGACCTTCCAGCCGCGGCGCAGGGCCTCGATCACGTAGAGGATGCGCTTGGGCGTGGGAACCGAGACGTTGCGGCGGAACTCGCTCTCGTCGTCGGAGAGCGTGCCGTCGGCGCCGAGCAGCGACATGTCCTGCTCGAGCGAGCGCATGGCCTTGTTGAAGCTCTCCTCGAAGGTGCGCCCGATGGCCATGACCTCGCCCACGGCCTTCATGCGCGTGGAGAGCACCTCGCTCGTGCCCTTGAACTTCTCGAAGGCGAAGCGCGGGACCTTCACCACGCAGTAGTCGATGGAGGGCTCGAAGCACGCGGGGGTGGCGCGGGTGATGTCGTTCTCCACCTCGTCCAGGGTGAGGCCCACGGCCAGGCGCGCGGCCACCTTGGCGATGGGGAAGCCGGTGGCCTTGGAGGCGAGCGCCGAGGAGCGGCTCACGCGCGGGTTCATCTCCACCACGATGATGCGGCCGTCGTCGGGGTTGACGGCGAACTGCACGTTGGAGCCGCCGGTGGCCACGCCCACCTTCTCGAGGATCGCGAGGCTGTAGTCGCGCAGGCGCTGGAGCTCCACGTCGGAGAGCGTCTGGGCGGGTGCCACGGTTATGGAGTCGCCGGTGTGCACGCCCATGGGGTCGAGGTTCTCGATGGAGCAGATGACGATGCCGTTGCCCGCGGCGTCGCGCATCACCTCCATCTCGATCTCCTTCCAGCCCTGGATGGACTCCTCCACGAGCACCTCGGAGTTGGCGGAGAGGTCGAGGCCCTGCGAGACGATGCTGCGCAGCTCGTCCTCGTCGTAGGCGATGCCGCCGCCGGCGCCGCCGAGCGTGAAGGACGGGCGGATGATCACGGGGAAGCCGAGGCCCTCGTGCTCGTCGTCGCCGTTGACGATGGCCTCGGCGTCGGCGAGCGAGTAGGCGAAGCCGCTGCGGCAGATGGACAGGCCGATCTCCTCCATGGCCTTGGCGAAGAGCTTGCGGTCCTCGCCCAGGCGGATGGAGTCGATGTTGCAGCCGATGACCTCGACGCCGTAGCGCTCGAGCACGCCGGCCTCGTCCAGAGCGATGGCGCAGTTGAGGCCCGTCTGGCCGCCCATGTTGGGCAGCAGGGCGTCCGGACGCTCGCGCTCGATGACGCGCTCCACGAACTCGGGCGTGATGGGCTCCACGTAGGTGCGGTCGGCCACCTCGGGGTCGGTCATGATGGTGGCCGGGTTGGAGTTCACCAGCACGACCTCGTATCCGAGCGCCTTCAGGCTCTCGCAGGCCTGGGTGCCGGAGTAGTCGAACTCGCAGGCCTGGCCGATCACGATCGGCCCCGACCCGATGACGAGTATCTTGTGCAGGTCCTCGCGCTTGGGCACTAGAACCGCCTCCCCTCGCGGACGTCGATGGCAAGGTAGTCGGGGTCGCCCTCCACGAGGCGGCGGAAGGCCTCGAACAGGTAGGCCGAGTCGTGCGGGCCGGGCGAGGCCTCGGGGTGGTACTGCACGCTGAAGGCGGGCAGGTCGAGGAACTGGATGCCCTCGGGCGTGCCGTCGTTGAGGTTCACGTGCGTGAGGCGGATGCGCCCGAAGCGCTCGTTGGCCACGACCGGCGCCACGTGGCGCTGGCTCCAGGCGCGCAGGTCGGCCTCATGCTCGGCGTAGCCGCCGGAGAGCTCGGGCACGATCGGGCCGAGACTTGCGAAATCGAGGCCGTAGTTGTGGTTCTGTGCCGTGATTTCCACCATGCCGGAGAGCAGGTTCATGACGGGCTGGTTGCCGCCATGGTGGCCGTAGGGCAGCTTCTCGATGGTGGCGCCGGCGGCCTGGCAGATCATCTGGTGGCCCAGGCAGATGCCGAACAGCGGCACCTTGCCAAGCAGCTCGCCGGCGAGCTCGGCCGGCTGGGGCACCACGCGCGGGTCGCCGGGGCCGTTGGAGAGGAACACGCCCTCGGGCTCGTAGGCGAGCACCTGCTCGGCCGTCGTGTCCCACGGCACGACCGTGACGTCGAGGCCGGCTGCGGCAAGCCCGGCCAGGATGCCGCGCTTCTCGCCGCAGTCGAGCGTGACGACGCGATGCGTGGCGCGCGGCTCGTCCGACCTCGCGAAGGCGGAGGGCTCGGTGGCGCCCGCCACCTGGTAGGGCTCGGCGCAGGAGACGTCGGCCACGTAGTTGCGCTCCGAGATGGACGGGCTCTCCCTCACGCGCGCCAGCAGGTGCTCGCGGTCGAGGTCGGTGGTGGAGATGGCGGCGCGCATCGTTCCCGACTCGCGCACGCGCAGGGTGAGGGCGCGGGTGTCGACGCCCTCGATGGCCACGACCCCCTCCGCCGCGAGCAGCTCGGGCAGGCTCCCCTCGCTCCTCCAGTTGGAGGGCGTGCGGCACATGTCGCGCACGACGACGCCCTTGAGCGCGAGATGCTCTGCCTGCATGTCGGCCTTGCACACGCCGTAGTTGCCGATCTGGGGATAGGTGAAGGCGACGATCTGGCCCGCATAGGACGGGTCGCTCACCACCTCCTGGTAGCCCGAGAGCGAGGTGTTGAACACGACCTCGCCGAAGGCCTCCCCTTCCGCTCCGGCGCTGCGGCCCTCGAAGGCGGTCCCGTCCTCCAGGACGAGCAACGCCTTGGGCGTCCCCTGGGAGAGAAGCTGGTTCATGCGCGAGTCCCTTCCGCACGGGGAGTCCCGGCAAGAAAAAAGCGCCCGGCGACCTCGAGCCGCGGGTGCTTCCCACATGCACGGCCATGCCGTGCTGCCGCCTCGGCGGCCTGCCGCCGCAGCGGCCTATGCGAGCCTTGCTGGTGTCCCGCACCAACGTTAAAGGTCTTATGAAGTATAGACCACGGGAGCGCGCGCATGGGCCGCCGCGACGCCATCGCGCATTCCACATTCCGTCCATGAGGGCCATCTATACTCACGGTCCCACGGTCACACATGAGCTCGAGCCCGGACGATGGGCGACGAGCGCCACGGCCAGAGGAAAGGGCAGCGAGAACATGACAACGAGCGCACGCGAGACGGGCCAGGACGATTCGCGCGACGGGCAGCAGCGACGCCGCGGCGTTTTCGACGACTTCTCGATGACGCAGGTCGTGGCCTCGGCGCTTGCCGCCGTGACCTCGATGGCGCTCTCGAGCCGCATCGGCGTGCTGGGCGGGGTCCTGGGCGCGGCCGTCGGCGCGGGCGTCGCCGCCATCGCGACCCAGGTATGGCGAGGCATCCTGCAGGCATCCGCCGACCGCATGTCCGACCTCGTGGGCACGCCCTCCTCCGACTCCCCCGCCAGCGACCAATACGGGACGAAGGTCATGGGCGCAGAGGGCACGCCCTCGCATGCCGCACGGCACGCCGGAACCGATGACGAGACCCGCCTGATGCCGAACGCGAGCGCGGGCGAGCAGGCATGGGCGGACGAGGACGTGGAGGCATCCCGAGACGCCGAGGCGCGCTACTACTCCGCCGCTCGCGTGAGGCGCGAGGGCAGGCGCCGCATGGCGGCGACGGCGGTCGTGATCGTGGCCTCCATAGCGGCGGTCGCGCTCACGGCCGCGCTCGTGGGCGTCGCCACGGAGGGCCAGGGCTGGGGCGCGACCGGAGCCGCCCAGCCCACGGCGGCCGTGACCAGCCAGACGCAGGACCAGCCGGCGACGACTCCCGCCACGGCTCCCGCCACGACCGACAACGCCACGACAAACGATGCCGGCAGCACGGACTCCGGCGCGAACGCCTCTACGGGCAGCTCGAGCGCGGACTCCGGCTCGGGCACGAGCTCCGACGCGAGCTCGTCGGCCGCGACGACGTCCGGCTCGTCCGGCTCCTCCGCCACGAACGACGGCACGTCCGACACGGGCGGCTCCTCGTCGGGGACGGATGCCACGACGACGTCCTCCTCCGCCTCCGGGTCCTCCTCTGCGTCGAGCTCCTCCTGACGCATGCCGATTGGACGTGCTGGCGCGGCGCGCGTGTGGGAATGATAGACACTGCCGCATCCGCCCCGCCCCACGGCCGACGTCCCGGGAGAAGTGACATGAAGAGCCATCTCATCGAGTCCACAGGCTACCTGCTCGACGACGAGGGCAGGCTCCGAGAGCCGGGATATGCGCTGCGCCCGCCCTTCTACTACGACCACCGCCAGATCAAGGCGTCGCCCCTGCGCGTCAAGGACTGGGACTACTACCTCGTGAACGACGACAGCTACGCCGTCGCCCTCACGTTCTCCGACATGGGCTACGTGGGGCTCGTCTCCGCATCGGTGATGGACTTCGCGGAAGGGAGCTTCAAGACCACCTCCGAGACCGTCCCCATGCCGCTCGGGCGCATGGGGCTCCCGCCCTCCTCCGACGTGGGCGACATCGACTGGGAGAACGGCAGGTGCCGCGTCCATTTCGTCCACGAGGGAGACCGGAGGCGGATCTCGTTCTACATGGCGGGCTTCGACGGCGACGACGAGCTCGAGGTGGAGCTCAGCCTCACCAACCAGCCGCGCGACTCGATGGTCATCTGCACGCCATGGGCCGAGGACGAGCACGCGTTCTACTACAACCGCAAGATCATTGGCATGAGCGCCCAAGGGGCGTTCCGGCGCGGCGCCCTGTTCCATGTGTTCCGCCCCGACGAGCAGGGCGCCTCCGGCGCGAGCTTCGCGCTGCTCGACTGGGGGCGCGGCGTGTGGACCCATGACAACGTGTGGTATTGGGCGGCGGCGCAAGGCCTGCAGGACGGGCCCGACGGGAAGCGCCACGTGGTGGGCCTCAGCCTCGGCTACGGCTTCGGCGACACCTCCGCGGCGACGGAGAACATGGCCTTCGTGGACGGGATCGCCCACAAGCTGGAGAACGTGGACTTCGGCATCCCGCCCGCGCCGGACGGCTCGGGCTACGCCTACCTCGAGCCCTGGCACATGACGGACGATCAGGGACGGCTCGAGCTCACCTTCGCTCCCGAAATCGACCGCACCGACCACATGAACGCGCTGGGGATCATCGCCACCGACCAGCACCAGGTGTTCGGCAGGCTGAGCGGCACGATCGTGCTCGACGACGGCACCGCCTTCCCCATCTGCGGGCTGCGTGGCTCGGCCGAGCACATCCACAACAGGTACTAGGGGGCGGCGGCGGGCAAGCCTGCCGCCATCGGCAACGTTCGTGCGCGTTTTGCGATCGCTTGTGCGGCTTTCCCTGCGAAGCGATCGCAAAACGCGCACGAACATGCACATGGGCGCCGGCATGGGCACCGACATGGGTGCCGGCATGGGCACCGACCCGGGTCACGGCACCGGTAACGGTCGGGTAACCGTCGCGAATCGCGAACGTAATCCCTGCGAAGCCTATCGAAAACCTTTTAGTCGCACATTGGTGTGAGCAGGCGACGCTTAGGGCGCCGCCATGCGGCAACGGCAACCTTCGTGGGAGGAGCAGCATGCACATCAAGGCGGAACCCTACGACTTCCCTTATGACGACGACCTCACGGCGGGCAACACCGCCCTCCTCGTCATCGACATGCAAACGGACTTCTGCCGCCCGGGAGGGTTCTGCGATGCCCAGGGCCTAGACGTCTCCCGCTGCGCGTCCATCATCCCCAACATCCAGCGTCTCCTCGAGGCCGCCCGCAAGGTGCCCGGCTTCACCATCATCCACACGAGGGAGGGGCACCGCGAGGACCTCTCCGACCTGCCTGGCAACAAGCTCTTCCGCACGACCTCGTGGGGCTCGCCCATCGGCGCCGAGGGGCCGCTTGGCCGCTACCTCACGCGCGGCAGCAAGTGCTGGGAGATCGTTCCTGAGCTCACGCCTCTTCCCGGCGAGCCGATCATCGACAAGTGCGGCAAGGGCAGCTTCACCGCCACCGACCTCGAGGAGATCCTGCGTCTCAAGGGCATCAGGAACCTGATCCTCACCGGCGTTACCACCGAGTGCTGCGTACACACGACCATGCGCACGGCCAACGACCTCGGCTTCGAGTGCACGATGCTCGAGGACTGCACGCAGTCCACCAACGACGAGAACTACAACTACCACATCTGGCACACGCGCACGACCGGCCTGTTCGGCACGCTGTCGAACTCCGGAGAGGTCATCGCCTGGCTGGAGTCGCTGGCGGAGTAGCCCTGCGGCAGCATCCGCGTGCGCGCGGCGGCCGCATGCGCGTGCCGACGGCAACGTCCATGCGCGTTTTGCGATCGCCTGCTCGCGAGAGCCGCCAAAGCGATCGCAAAACGCGCATGGACGCGTCTCGGGACCGTGCCCGGATCAGGAGCCGAGAAGCTCCTTCACGGCGGCCTTCGCGGAGATGAACTGGGGCGTGAGGTCGAAGCCAGCATCCTGCGCCTCGGCCGCCGAGCACGTGCGCTCCACCTCGACCACGCCGCAAATCATGGACGGCACATGGGCCTGCGGATTGCCGCGCATAACGAATATCCGGTCGCTCATCATGACAGACTCGTCCACGTCGTGGGTGATCACGAGCGCCGTGAGGCCGAGCTCGGCCGCCATGCCGCAGAACCAGGAGCGCACCTCGCCGCGCGTTATGGCGTCGAGCGCGGAGAAGGGCTCGTCGAGCAGCACCACGTCGTTGTCCATGAGGTAGGTGCGCAAGAGGGCCGCGCGCTGGCGCATGCCGCCCGACAGCTCCGAGGGCCAACGGTCCGCGCACTCCTCGAGGCCGAATCGGGACAGCAGCGGCTTCGCCTTGTCCCGCGCGGCGCGCTTGGGCATGCCCGACAGGAGGAGCGGCAGGCACACGTTGTCCAGGATGGTGCGGTTGGGCAGCAGCAGGTCTTTCTGGAGCATGTAGCTCACCGAGCCCGGCACGCCCGTCACCTCGCGGCCGTGCAGCAGCACCTGCCCCGCCGTCGGGCGGGTGAGCCCCGCCAAGGCGTGGAACAGGGTCGTCTTGCCGCAGCCGGAGCGCCCGACGAGGCAGCTCACCTCGCCGGGCTCAAGGGCGAGCGACACGTCGGCAACCACGGGCGTGCCGTCCCAGCTTGCCTCGAGCCCGCGCGCCTCGAGCGCCGGCACGCTGGCTGCGCCCGCACCGGCTGCAGCGTCCGCATTCGTCGCCGTCATGTCGTCTCGTCCCGCCATCGCTACTCCAGGTAGTCCAGCGTGTAGCCGCCCTTGGGGTCGAGCTTGTTGTCCACCAGGTCGTTGTCATCCAGCCACTGGTAGTATGCGCTCCAGCGGGACTCGTCGATCTGGCCCCACGAGGAGGCGTCGGAGATGTAGTAGGGCGAGAGGTCGGCCTGCGCCGCGTTGATCAGGTCTTGGTCGAGCTCGGGCACTGCATCGCACAGGATCGAGGCGGCATCGGCGGGGTTCTCCGCCGCGTACTCGTAGCCCTTCTTCGCCGCACGCAGGAACGCCTTCACGAGGTCGCCGTTCTTCTTCACGAAGTCGTCGTTCCCGCAGATGACGGGCGTGTAGTAGTCGAACACGTCGTTGATGTCGCGGAAGCTGAAGTAGTTCACGGGATAGTCCTGCAGCTTGGCGTTCTGCACTGCCCACCACTCGTAGACCCACACGCAGTCGAACAGGTCGGACTTGAGGCCGGTCACCTCGTCGTCCGTGTCGTAGGTGACGAGCTCCAGCTTGGAGTAGTCGCCGCCGTCGTCCTCCATGACCTGCTTGACGGTGGCCTGCTCCACGGGGTTGCCCCAGGTGGCGTAGCGGTGGCCCTCCATGGCGGCGGGGTGCGTGATGCCGTCGTCCTGGCGGCTCATGATGCCGCTCGTGTTGTGCTGCACGATCGCGCACAGCGCCGTGTAGGGCATCGGGTTGTCGGAGCCGAGCGAGGCGGCCATGACGTCCTGGTAGGAGATGCCCAGGTTCGCGCCGCCGCTGCCGATGAGGGCGTCGGCGCCGTCATCGGGCACGGGCACGATGTCGATCTCGATGCCCTCGTCGGCGAACCAGCCCTTCTGGTCGGCCACGTAGATGCCCGTGTGGTTCACGTTGGGCGAGTAGTCGAGCACGAAGCTCACCTTCGTGAGGTCACCCGAGCCAGAGCCGGCATCCGAGCCCGTCGAGGCATCGGAGCCCGCGGAGCTGCCGCTCCCGCCCGACGAGCAGCCCGCCAGGGCGGCCGATGCCGCCGCGAGCCCTGCGGCGCCGAGCGCCTGCCTGCGCGTGAGATTCCTGCCTGCCATCCTCATTGGTGCTTCCTTTCCGCCCTCTTCCAGGGCATGCATAGGCGCTCCAGCACCTCGACGAGCCCCATGAGGACCATCGAGAGCGCCGAGACCACCACTATCGAGGCGAACATCTTGTCGTAGGCGAACGACTTGCGGACGCGCGTCATGTAGACGCCGAGGCCCGACTGCCCGCCGAGCCACTCGGAGATGACAGCACCCACGATTGCGTAGGTCGCCGAGATCTTGAGCCCGCTGAAGAACTGATCCGCGGCCGCCGGCAGCTTGGCGTACCAGAAGATCTGCAGGTCGGTGGCGTGCATGGTGCGCAGCAGGTCGATGACGTCCGGATCGGTGGAGCGGAACCCCGCCACCAAGCTCACCGAGACGGGGAAGAACGTCGTAACCACGATGAGGATTATCTTCGGCGCGAGCCCATAGCCGAACCAGATGAGCAGAAGCGGGGCGATGGCGACCGTGGGGACCGTCTGCGAGAGCGTGATGAGCGGCTGCATGGCCAGGTAGAACCCCTCGAAGCGGTCCATGAGCACGGCCAGCACGAAGCCGATGGCGACTCCTATGAGAAGGCCGGCGATCGACTCGACGAGGGTCGTCTGCGCATGCTCCCAGATGAGCGCCCAGTCGCCGACGAGCGCCGAGAGCACATCCGTGGGGCTCGGCAGCAGGAAGCGCTGGATCACCCCGAAGTCCACCACGGCCTGCCATATCGCGATCAGGCCCAGTATGGTGAACGTGGGCACGAGCGCCCGCCTGACGTGGGAGGGCCCTCCGGCGCGCGGCGTCCGCCCGGCGCGCTGCGGGGCATGCGGGCCCTGGGTTCCGCTGGCAGCCATGCCGTCTCCCCTAGGCCACGTCTGCGTCTGCCGAGGCGGCGAACTCGGGGTCGCCCTCGTGGTACTTGGAGACCTTGTGCTCGGTGCTCATGAC
>CADBMC010000002.1 GCA_902795635.1 uncultured Coriobacteriaceae bacterium
CAAGCGCGCCGTGTTCGCGATCATGAGCGACACGAGCCCGCTCTACTCGTTCCTGTTCGCGATCATGATGTGGCAGACGGTGAACATCCTGTGCCGCAAGGCGCTCGTGCGCTACGGCGGCAGCCTGCCCAGGCCCGTGACCATGCTCTTCGACGAGTTCGCCAACATCGGAAAGGTGCCCGACATCGAGAAGTCGATCGCCGTCGTGAGAAGCCGCAACATCTCGATCGCCCTCTTCTTGCAGTCTCTCTCGCAGCTCAAGGGCCCCTACAAGGACAACGCGGCGACCATCGTCGACTGCTGCGACACGACGCTCTTCCTGGGCGGCAAGTCCTCCGAGACCACCAAGCAGGTCTCCGAGTCGGTCGGCAAGGAGACGGTGTCCACGGTCACGTGGAACGAGAGCCGCGGCGCCCAGTCCAGCTCGACGCGCAACTGGAACACGGTCGAGCGCGACCTGGTGCAGGCGGCCGAGGTCGCCAAGCTCCCCCGCGACGAGGCGATCGTGCTCATCGCCGGCGCCGACCCCTTCAAGGACAAGAAGTTTCGGATTGAGAAGCACCCGATGTGGCCCGAGGTCCACCCGGGTCACAGGGGCGCGCTGCACGCGGAGCCCTACGACTTCTCGCGCCGCATCGAGGACCTGAGGGGAGGTGCGCGGCGATGAAAGGAAGACGGGGGCCGCGAGAGCGGCGGCGCCGCGCATCTCTCCGCGGGCCCTCCGGCGAACTCGGAACATCCCCTCCCAAATCCCCTCCGGAGGGCCCGCACCACAACGCAGGCGGGAAGAAAAGAACGCGGGGCGGGCGAGCCCGGGGCCGCGGGAAGGAGCGAGTCAGATGCTTCAACAGATAATCCAGCTGGTCTCGGGGTGCGTGACCTTCCTGGGCGGCTTCCTGGTCGTCTGGGGCGCGGTGTCGCTGGGCCTGGCCATCCGCGAGCAGACGGGCGGCGCGCAGATCGCGAGCGCGATCTCGACTATCGCGGGCGGGGCGATCATCATCGCCGCCGCCGTGTACTTCGGCATGCTCGACACGTCGTGGATGCCGAACTAGGAGGCGGGCATGGGCCTTCACGTCTCGGTCCACAAGGACATCGGCGAGTACACGGAGAAGGTGGTGGGCAAGATGTCGGCCCGGACGCTGGCCTGCACGGCCGGCGCCGGCGCCGCGTCGTTCGGCGCGGCGGCCATCTCCAACCTCGTGCTGGGCATCCCCGTGTCGGACGCGGCGCTGCCGGTGACGGCGGCCTCGATGCCGTTCTGGCTCCTGGGGTACTGGCGGCCGAGGGGGCTCAAGGCGGAGAGGTTCGTGCCCCTGTGGCTCGACCACGCATTCAACGACGGCAAGCTCGCCTACTCGAACGCCGGAAGGGCCCCCCTTCCGCGGGTGGCCTGCGCGAAGGTCGACCGCAAGGCGAGCAGGAGGGCATGGAGGAAGGGCGCTGAGAGACGCGATGTGGAAGAAGAGCAAGGACGCTAGTGAAGATGGGGCGAAAGAGGTCCTCGGCCGAGCGCGGAGGGCCCCGCGCAAGTCGATGGAGAGCCTGGCCCGCGAGCAGGAGCGCAAGCTCAGCGACAAGACCAGGGAGCAGAAGCGCCGCCGGCGCGCCGCGAGGGACGTGTACGGCGCGGTCGGCTTCGACCTCATGTACCGCGACGGCACCTGCCAGGTCGAGGACGGCCTGTTCAGCGAGACGGTCGCCTTCGACGACATCAGCTACCAATCGGCCACCGACGACGCCAAGAAGACGGTGTTCACCGCATGGTGCGACCTGTTCGACTACTTCGGCGCGGACAGCACTGTGCAGCTGACGGTGGCGAACACCCCCATACCCGCCTCCGAGATCGGCAACCGCACCTTCTTCGAGGAGCGCGACCCGGCCACGGCGGGCTACGCGCGCGAGTACAACCGAATCCTCAACGACAAGATGCGCGAGGGCGTGTCCAACCTGGTGCGCGAGCGCTACCTGACGTTCTCGACCGGGGCGGCGTCGGCCGACGAGGCGGCGCCCAAGCTCGCGCGCATGCGCACCGACGCCGAGCAGACGCTCGCCCGGATGCGCTGCCAGTCGCGCAAACTCGACGGAAGGGAGCGCCTAGCGGCGATAAACCGCGTCCTGCGGCCAGGCGAGCCGCTGCTCTTCGACTGGGACATGGTCGGCGCGGCGTCGAACCTCACCGCCAAGGACCTCGTGTGCCCCGCCTCGCTCGACTTCAAGCCCGAGGGGCTCGGCAGCTGCTACAAAAGCGGCGGCACCTGGTGC
>CADBMC010000003.1 GCA_902795635.1 uncultured Coriobacteriaceae bacterium
CTACTGCATAACCAAGCAGCTCCGGGAGCCGTCGGGGGTCCAGTACAACCTGGTCTTCCAAATCGAGCAAACAGATGGGCCGGCGAACGTCCGCGGCTTCTTCAACGAAGTCGGAACGACCGGCGTAAGGGACGCGATGGTCTTCGAGCTGCGCGCCCGCGAGCTGGGCGGGATGCAGAAGGCCGTCGAAGGGTGGATGCACGACCCGTACGACCCGAACCTCACGGAGGGTTTCCTCATGAACGGCTCGGAGGAAAGAGAGTACGACGCGATGTTCCCCGCGCACCCCCTTTCGGAGGCAAGGAGGCTCGTGTCCTTCATCGTCGAGCACGATGTGCGCCCGGAAGGTCCTGGCGCCAAACCGAAACCCTACATTCCCGCCGCCCATGAGGAATACGGGCTCCTTCCCTACAGGCGCGAGCATGGCGGGGAGGTGTTCTCCTACCCGGCGGAGCTCGACTACATCGACAAGCGGATCGCCGAAATCGAGGGAGACGGGGAAACCGGGGAGCGCAAGGTCAACGTCCATCCGTTCAAAGCGGACAGCTACGACGAGTACTACGGCATGCTCGCAGAGCTCGCCGAGAAGTACCGCCCTGTCGACTCCGAGCTTGCGGAGGAAATCGGGCTCATCATCGACATCATCAAGTCCATGAACGTCAAGGAGGAGTGGTCGATCGTCCGATTCGTCGGAGACCAGTTCGAAGGCGATTCGCTGGCAGATGCCCACGACCTCACGAAGGGACGCTGCTACTACTGGCCGTGCTCGAAAGCGCACCCGGTGTACGAGGGCGTCATCGACAACGAGGAGACGACATCGTACCTCTACCCCTGCGACCCGGATAGCTGGGAGATCGTCGAAGACCCGACGGGCATGGCAGCTCGGGCGCTGGCGGGGGATGCCGACACCGTCGAGCAGTGGCGCGTCGAGCTCTCCTCCGACCCCGATTCGTTCGAAGCGAGCATGGCCGAAATGGGGCTTGTCCCCAAGCACAAGGCCGCCCCGAGCATCCAGGACTTCGAGGAGCAGGAGGACCTGAGCGATTCGGAGCAGGATCCGGTCGACTTCAACTGCCCGGATTGCGGGAAGCCCATCCACTTCGAGGCGTGGACGCTCCTCAACGCGCAGAAGGACCCGGAAGCAGCCCAGCGCCTCATCGAGGGAAAGCTGTCGGAGTTCACATGCCCCAGTTGTGGATACACAACGAGCCTTGCGCATCCGTGCCTCTATCTCGACCCGGAGCACAACGTTTTCATCTACAGCGTCCTGGACGAACGGATGGCGGGGATGGCCGAGGAGATGTTCGCAGAGCAGCCTGAGGGGCGCCGGTGCAGGATTGTCACATCACGGTTCCAGCTGCAGGACAAGGCCGCCATATTCATGGCCGGCCTCGACGACCGCCCGATGGAGTTGCTGAAGACGGGGCTCACCGGCCAGGCAAAGCTTCAGGGCCTCGTCGCGGAAGGCGAGCAATGCGAAGTTTACTTCACGGGCATCGGCGCGGAAGGCGAGCTCATGTTCGACATCGAGATCGGCGACACCACGTTCACGTCGTCGATCGACAAGGGAGGCTACGACCTGTTCGCATCCGACTTGGCCAAATCTTCGATGGCCGACGACGATCCGCTGTACGTCGACCGCGAGTGGGCCCACAGGGCAATCGATGCGATTGCGGCTAAGGAACCAAGTCCCTTGCAGGAGCCGGATCCCTCGCAAAGGCATCAAATACGCTATTTCTTCGAGCACAAGCTTCTCCCGCAGTTGTTCTTCGAAGACAAGGGGAAATTCGTAAACGCCGTCCTCGGAGACGAAGGTTTGCTGTTCAGAGCATTGGACGGGATCTTCCAAAAGGAGGGGCTCGATAACCCTTACTCTTCGGATCAGCTCGAGGCATCCGTCGAAACAATCGCAGGTGACATCAGCGTACTGATAATCAGGTATCCGGACCCCGAAGAAGAGCCCCTCTGCTACTGCAGCTTCCTCTTCTTCGACGCGAAATTCAAGAATCTGGGCTTCTACAGCCTAGAACGCGGCGGCGATTTGTCAGGTGACGGCATCCCGTTCATCTGCTCGTGGAGCGAGGAAGGCGACCACATAAACCATGGCAATTGCCTCCTAGACGAGCATGAAGCATTGTTGAAGTGCGCCGATATCTATATGGAAAAGAAGAAGGCTTCGAAAGAAAAGCCCAAGAAGAGCATCCAGATGTGCTCCACGCCCGGATGCGGTAATCCGGCGGCATATAAGACCCGAGGAAAGCCGGCATACTGCGAGGACTGCATCGAGCGAATCGCCGCGGAGGCCGGCCTCGTTCTCGAGGAGCCGATGGTGAAGCCGAACGACTTCATCATGACCACCTGCAAGAAGTGCGGTGGCCGCGCTCACTATCGTTTTAACTACATCCTCGACAAGCACGGCATAGGAGAAAGCGTCTGCCGGCGTTGTTATTGGGAATCGTGGTACCAAGACTCCAGAGACCGATTCGGCGTCAGCCAAGGACACGGGAACCTAATGTCCGAGAAGGGTGCGAAATGGTTGGCTAATCAATTCGGATATGACCTCATCGAGCTCGTGCAGGGCGCCATCCCCGGGGAGGAGTTGTACCACGTTAAATGCCAGGCCTGCGGCCGCGTCACATACGAGCGATTTGGCGATATGGCATGGTGCTGTTCGTGCTCGAGAAAGCAGAAGGGCTCGCCTAAGGACGCAGACAAGCTGCTGAGGCAAGCGTTGGATATGTAGGTGCTACTGCGTATTGGGGCTGTATCAGGAACTCGCGCGTCTCCAGGCGCTCGAGGACTTGATTTTGCGCGACGAAGCAGGAAGTCTGCGTGTACAGAATCGAATGGCCGCTCACTTGGTGGGCGGCCATTCTCGCGAAGCACAGGCAACCTCCACGTCAGGCGGCTACGACCTCACCGGCTACGGTCGCTCGCTTCAGATACTCCTCGAGCGCCTTTCGGTTCACGCGGATGGTCTTGGTGCCCAGCTTCACCGCCGGGATCTCGCCCTGGTGGATGAGCTTGTAGATGGACGTGAGCGAGATC
>CADBMC010000004.1 GCA_902795635.1 uncultured Coriobacteriaceae bacterium
TCGGGGAGCTTGCCCAGCACGAGCGGGCGGATGCCGCGCGGGTCGCGGAACGCGTAGAGGGCGTTCTCGCGCATGACGGCCATGGCGTAGCCGCCCTCGATCATGGACATGGTACAGGCGATGCCGTCCGTGAGGTGGTGCGTCTGCTCGGTGAAGTAGCCGATGAGCTTGGCGGCCACCTCGGAGTCGGTGTTGGAGCGGAAGGGCACGCCCAGGTTGATGAGCTCTGCGCGCAGGGCGTCGGAGTTCACGAGGGTGCCGTTGTGCGAGAGCGCGATGATCGTGTCGCCGATGGTGGACATGTGGGGCTGCGCGGACTCCCAGCTGCGCGCGCCGGAGGTGCCGTAGCGCACGTGCCCTATGGCCACCTTGCCGGGCAGCGCCGAGAGGTCCGAATCCGTGAATACCGAGGTCACGAGGCCGAGGTCCTTGCGAACCAAGGCCGTGGTCCCGTCGCCCACGGCGATGCCTGCCGAGTCCTGCCCGCGGTGCTGCAGGGCGCGCAGCCCGAAATAGGTGAGGCGCGCCACGTCCTTGCCCGGCGCCCACACGCCTATGACGCCGCATTCCTCGTGCAGCTCGTCGCCGGCCATGCCGTCGCGCATGGCGCATGTGCCTGCCTTGCCGCACCCCTCGCAGGCATCCCATCCGCATCGGCGCCGCGTCTCGTCGCTGCCCATGGCAGTACCTCCTCGCGCTAGGCGGCCGTCGCCGCCTGCGCCTCGTCCTTCGGGACGCACACGAGGACCGTGCGCCCATAGCCGTCAATGTAGTTGCATGTGCAGAGCGTAAGCACATGAGACGTGCCTGATATTATCTGCGCAGCGTCCGAGCGGCTCGTCTGTGCCTTGTCCAGAAGCCCCGTGAGGTAGGTGTGGAACTCGTCTTCCGAGGAGAAGGCGAACATGCGCACGTTGGTGTCGTTCTCGTTCGTGTAGTACACGAGCAGCGGCTCGAGCTCGTAGGCCGCGTCCTCCGTGACGTACCACACCGTGCCTATGGAGTCGAAGAACTCCTGGTCGTCCATGTCGGCGATCTGCTTGAACATGGCGCCGTTCTTCAGGTGGTGGCCGTAGATCACCGTCTGCGCGTCCTGCATGCCGGGCGGCGTGTTCTCGTAGTCCATGAAGATCTGGCCGCCCACGCCGTACACGCCCTCGGCGTTCGTGTTGAGGTAGTAGTCGTTGTCGCTCGCCTGGTAGACGGGGTAGTTGATCACGGTGCCGGGAACCTGGATCCAGCCCACGACGTCATCGTTTATGGCCTTGAGCGAGTCCCAGTCCACCACGGGCGCGGAGTCGCCGTCATCGGATACCTCCGCATAGGCCGCGAGCTTGGCGTTCTCCTCGTCCTGCAGGTGGTACTGCCATTGGGCATGCAGCCACATCCCGCCGGCGACGGCGAGAAGCGCTATCCCCACCACGAGCAGGATGGTGGAGACGATGCGCGATGCGGAGCGCTTGCGGCCCTTGGCACGGTCGCCGGCGTGGCCGCCCTTGCTGCCGTCGTCGCGTGGGCGCTGTCGCCTGCCCGCGCGCTTGGGTTCCTCCTGCTTGAAGTGACTTGCCGCCATTACGCCTGGGCCATCTCTGCCTTGAGCTGCACGATCTTGTCACGGTACTCGGGCATGGCGGCGCCCAGGATCTGCGTCGCGTAGATGGCCGCGTTCTTGGCGCCGCCGATGGCCACGCAGGCCACGGGCACGCCGGAGGGCATCTGCACCATGGAGAGCAGCGAGTCCATGCCGCCGAGGTCGCTCGTCCTCATGGGAACGCCCACGATGGGAAGCGGGGTGTAGGCAGCCACGACGCCGCCCAGGTGCGCCGCCTTGCCGGCGGCCGCGATGATCACCTTGAGGCCGCGGCCTGCCGCGGTGGACGCCCACTCATGCACCTTATCGGGCGCGCGATGCGCGGACGCGATGACGAGCTCGTAAGGGACGCCGAGCTCCTCGAGCTCTGCCGTGCAGGCCTCCATGGCCGGCATGTCCGACTTCGAACCCATGATGATTCCCACCAGCGGCTTTTCTGCCATGGCTGCTTCCTTCCGAA
>CADBMC010000005.1 GCA_902795635.1 uncultured Coriobacteriaceae bacterium
CCAGTTCGGCTTCCCGTACCGCGTGGAGCTCTCCACCCGCCCCGAGGACTCGATGGGCTCCGACGAGGACTGGGAGCGCGCGGAGCAGGGCCTGAAGGACGCACTCGAGTCCATGGGCGTGGACTACGTGCTCAACCCCGGCGACGGCGCCTTCTACGGCCCCAAGATTGACTTCCACCTCACCGACTGCCTCGGCCGCAGCTGGCAGTGCGGCACCATCCAGCTCGACTTCCAGCTGCCTGAGCGCTTCGGGCTCGAGTACACCGCGCCCGACGGCTCCAAGCAGCGCCCGATCATGATCCACCGCGCGGGCTTCGGCAGCTTCGAGCGCTTCACCGGCATGCTGATCGAGCAGTACGAGGGCAAGTTCCCCACGTGGCTCGCGCCGCTGCAGGTGAAGGTCCTGCCCGTCTCCGAGAAGAGCCGCGAGTACGCGCACCAGGTGGCCGACCGCCTGCGCGAGGCGAAGGTCCGCGTGAAGGTGGACGACCGCGACGAGAAGATCGGCTACAAGATCCGCGAGGCCCGCTCCGTGGACCGCGTGCCCTACATGCTGAGCCTGGGCGAGAAGGAGGTCGCTGCCGGCAACATCTCGGTGCGCGACCGCACGAACGAGACGCACGCGACCTCTCTCGACGAGTTCCTGGCCGACATTACGGCCGAGATCGCCGAGCGCCGCGACCCCGTGGCCGAGGCCGCCATGGACGGCGCCAAGCAGGCGAAGGCCGAGTAGGCGAACCGAGCAAGCGAATCGGATTGGCGCTTCCGCAAGGCGGGGGCGCTGAGAAAGACGCCCCGTCGCATCCGCGGCGGGGCGTCGTCGTCAGCGAGCCCGTATGGCGCTCGTGTAGCAGCCGTGCGAGAGGGCCGAGGCACGCGGCTTGGCCGGCCTCGCCTAGAGCTGGGTCTGGACTACCTTCGCCTTGAGGCCCGCGGCACGCAGCGCCTCGATGATCTCGCGCTTGTGGTCCTCGCCGAAGGCCTCGATCGTGACGCGCAGCTCGACGGCCGCGTTGCGGTTGATGGAGACGAACTGGTTGTGGTCCAGCTTGATGACGTTGCCGTTGCGCTCGGCGATGATGCTGGCGACGCGCACGAGCATGCCGGGGCGGTCGGGCAGCATGACCGAGACGGTGAAGATGCGCCCGCGCTGGATGAGGCCGTGCTGGACGACGGTCGCCATGGTGATGACGTCCATGTTGCCGCCCGAGAGGATGGCCACCACGCGCTTGTGCTCGGGGGGCAGGCGCTTGGCGGCTGCTACCGTGAGCAGGCCGGAGTTCTCCACGACCATCTTGTGGTTCTCGACCATGTCGAGGAAGGAGACGACGAGCTCGTCGTCGTCCACGAGCATCACGTCGTCGAGGTTCTCCTGCAGGTAAGGGAAGACCTTGTCGCCCACCTCGAGCACCGCGGTGCCGTCGGCGATGGTGTTGGCGGAGGGGATCTTCACAACATGGCCGGCATCGAGCGCGGCGGTGAGGCTCGCGGCGCCGGTGGGCTCCACGCCGATGACCTTCACCTTCGGGTTGTACTGCTTGATGAAGGTGGAGACCCCGCAGGCGAGTCCGCCGCCTCCCACGGGCACCAGGATCGTGTCCACGAGCGGCAGGTCCTGGACGATCTCCATGGCGATGGTGCCCTGGCCGGTGGCGACGGTCGTGTCGTTGAAGGGCGGGATGTAGGTCATGCCCTCGCGCTCGGCCATCTCGAGCGCCGCGGCCTGGGCGTCGTCGAACACGTCTCCTTCCAGCACGACCTCGGCGCCGTAGTTCTTGGTGCGTTCCACCTTGATGAGGGGGGTCGTGGTGGGCATGACGACGACCGAGCGCGCGCCGGCATGGGTGGCGGCGAAGGCCACGCCCTGGGCGTGGTTGCCCGCGCTCGCGGTGATGACGCCGCGCGAGAGCTCCTCGGGCGAGAGCTGCGAGATCTTGTAATAGGCGCCACGCAGCTTGTAGGCGCCGGTCCTCTGCATGTTCTCGGGCTTGAGGAACACCCGGTTGCCGGAGAGCTCCGACAGGAAGAGGCTTTCGACGAGCTTGGTCTCCCTCGTGACCTCGCGGACCTTCTGCGAGGCCTCCTCGAACGCCTCGAGGGTGAGCATCTCTGCCATGGCATGCCTTTCGCTTTGTCGTCTGGATGCGCATTCGCGCCGATGGTCCAACATGGTAAGTCTTCGCGGCTCCTGTCGCGAGGCAGGCATCGCGGGAGGGGACGAGCGGCGCAGGCGAAGCGCGACGGCAAGCGTGCCGCGCGACGGAGCAGACTGCCCGCGCGAATGGGCGGTAGACTGATGCGACAGCCCTTGGCGCCATGCCGCTTGCCATGCCATGCGCCTTCGGGCCCGTTCGCCTGGACGAGGGAGGTGCCTGCATGGGATGCGATGACGTTCGCCGCGCGCTTGCCGGGCGCATGCATGCCGCGCATGTCTGGGTCGTCGAGGGCATCTCTGTCGCCGAGACGGTGGAGCTCGCCGGAGGGCATGGCGTCTGCTACGAGCCCTTGGGCGGGATTCCCATCTCAGCGAGGGACGCCCGCGACTTCGCTCGCGAGGCGCTGGGCGGTAGGGCATTGCTCATCGCCGACGACTCGCAGGCGACCTTCGCGATCTCCGCTCCGCTGCTGCGTGGGGCCGACCTCTGCCTCGAGCCGCTCGGATGCCTGCCAGAGGGCGCAGGAGCCGGCCTCATGGCCGTCGGGGTCGCCCGCGGGCGGAGCGTGCCAGAAGCCCTGCTCGCCCGTCTCGAGGCGTCTGAGGCCGATGCTGCGCGCCCGGAGGCCCTGCTCGCCGCCCTCGACGGCTTCGAGCACGCCTTCAGGAGCGAGTGCGACGCCGCCTGTACGGTCGCGTCCTATCTCTCATGCCATCCGAAGGTGTCGCTCGTGCGCTACCCGGGGCTTCGGCAGGACCCCTCCCACGAGGCGGCCGCGCGGGCGCTCCACCACGGGTTCGGGAGGCTGGTGGACTTTGCGGCCACGGCCGTGGAGCTCTCGCCCCTGGAATCGGATGCGGCATCCCTCAGGCGCGTGGGCACGGCAGGGGAGGGAGCGCAGGCGCAGCCGCTCTGGCGCCTCGAGTGCCGCAGCGCCGATGCCAAGGCGATCGCGCTCGCGCTCGAGCGGGCGCTCGCATAGGAACGAAAAGGCCCGGGCCGTCGGCGTGACGACCCGGGCGCGATGCAGCCTTGGGCTGGGGCTCTGTGCCGAGCGAGGAGCTAGATGCCCTCGCGCTTGGTGAGCTCCTCGGGGAGCTTGCCGGAGTCCTGCCCGACGAACTTGTAGATCTCGACCGTCTGGCGGATCTGGGCGTCGGTGAGGTGCTTGGTGGGCCCGCAGGCGCGTGCCGCAAGGTAGCCCTTGGCGCAATCCTCCAGGTAGACGACAGCGTTCAGCGCCTGGTGGATCGAGTCGCCGGTGGCCATGACGCCATGGTGCGCGAGGATCACGCAGTGGCCGTCGCCCAGGTACTTGACGGTGTCCTTGCCCATGTCCTCCGAGCCGGGGGAGCTGTAGGGGGCAACGGGGATGTTGCCGCCGCACGCGTTGCCGAGCGTCGTGAGGTCGGCCCTGAACTCGTCATCGATGAGGGAGATGGCCGTGGCGTAGGGCTGATGCGTGTGGATGACGCAGTTCACGTCCGGACGGTTCTTGAAGATGTAGAGGATGGCGGGCGTGTCGGAGGAGGGCTTGCGGGTGCCCTCGATGATGTTGCCCTCGGCGTCCATGACCAGGACGTCGTCCGGGACCATTTCCTCGTAGATCATGCCGGAGGGGGTCACGAGAAGCTCGCCGGTCTCCGTGCGCACGCTCACGTTGCCTCCGGCGAGGGAGATGAGCCCGTAGCGGTCCATCTTCATGCCGGTCTTGATGATTTCCTTCTTGATGTCCTCGAACATGGTGACTCCTTCTTATGTAAGAAAGATGCCGGAGGCCGTTTTGCCGGCCTCCGGCATTGGAAAGGAGGGAGCTGCTTAGACCTCGGTGAAGTCCACGAAGCGGACCTCGGCGATGTCGTCCTCGGAGATGTTCAGCGACTTGCCGAGCAGGTCCTCGATGGCGGCGACGAGGTGCATCGCGTCCATGCCGTACTTCTTGGTGAGGTACATCTGGGACGCACCATGCGCGTAGGTGTCCTGCAGGCCGACCTTCACGAGGCGCTTGCCGATGCCGTGCTCGGCCATCATGTCGGCAGCGGCGCTGCCGAGGCCGCCGATGGTAGTGTGGTTCTCGATGGTCACGACGCCGTACTTGGCCTTCTTGATCGCCTCGAGGACCGTCGGGTCATCGAAGGGCTTGAGGGTCGTGACGTGCAGGTGCTCGATGGAGACGCCCTTCTCGGCGAGGACAGCCGTCGCACGCATGGCCTCCTCGGTGCAGATCGAGCTCGAGAGCAGGCAGATGTCGGTGCCCTCGGAGAGGACGCGCGCGTGGTTGAACTGGGTGGGCTCGGAGGGGTCGAACAGCCTGGGGACGTTCTTGCGCAGCTGGCGGATGTAGACCGGGCCGTCGTAGTCGTAGGCCATCTGCAGGACGTTCTCGGCATCCGTCGCGTCGCCCACATCGAAGATGGCCAGGTTCGGCACGGTACGCAGCACGCCGATGTCATTGGTGGACTGGTGCGTCACGCCGCCGGGGGTGGTGATGCCCGGAACGAAGCCGCAGAAGACGACCGGCAGGTTCGGGTAGGCGACGCTCATCTCGAGCTGGTCGAGCACGCGACGATAGCAGAACACCGCGAAGGTGTGGATGAAGGGACGGAAGCCCTCGCGCGCCAGGCCGCCGGCCCAGGAGACCATGTTCTGCTCGGCGATGCCCATGTGGAAGTAACGGTCGGGGAACTTCTGCGAGAACTCCTTGATCTCGCAGGAGCTGCCGAGGTCCGCAGAGAGGACGAGGACCTCGGGATGCTCCTCGGCAAGCTTGATGATGCTCTTGGAGTGGGTGTTGGTTTCAATCTTCATGTGAGATTCCTTTCGAGGAAAACGGGTCCGCGGTTCGCTACATCTGGGCGTAGAACGCCTCGAAGGCATCCTTCTTGTCGGCAGGGATGCGGACGAAGTGCTTGGGGACCATGTCCTCGAGAAGGGGAATGCCCTGGGCCGGGTTGGTGTCGCAGAGGATGACCATCGGCTGCATGGGGTGCGGGGTCTGGACCGCACGGTCGATGGCGTCGATGTCGTGGCCGTTGATCCTCAGCACCTTCCAGCCGAAGGCCTCGAAGCGCTTGTCAAGCGGCTCGATGTCCACGCAGTCCTTGGTCCAGCCCTCGAGCTGCTGGTGGTTGATGTCGGCGATCACCGTGAAGTTGTCGAGCTTGAGGTAGGACGCGAGGTCGAAGCACTCCCAGTCCTGGCCCTCCTGCAGCTCGCCGTCGGAGAGCATGCAGAAGATGCGGCCGGGCTTGCCCTCCATCTTGTAGGCATGCGCGACGCCCGCGGCGATGGAGACGGTCTGGCCGAGGGAGCCGGCGGTGTTCTCGAAGCCGGGGGAGTGCTCGGCGCCGATCATCTCCATGTTCCAGCCGTCCACGTTGAACTTGTCCAGCGCGTCCTCGTCCATGCGGCCCGCCTCGACGAGCGCGCAGTAGATGACGGCCGCGTAGTGGCAGCACGAGACGAAGAGACGGTCGCGATCGGGCGTGAGCTCGCCGTAGTAGTACCAACCCTTCGGGTAATCCATGTTGTCACGCGAGGGGACGCCAGGGAACGGCTGGGCGTGACGGTCTCCGATGGAGGGGTTGAACTTCAGCGAACGCAGGAAGAGGGTCGAAACGATCTCTGCGGAGCTGCATGCCTGGGTGAGATAGCACCCGTTCCTGTCGAGCGCGAACCTCAGGATGCGCTTCCTGATGTCGTTGGCTGCCGCCTGGATCTCCTCGGTGCTCTTGGCTTCTTCCGCCATAAACGCTCTCCTTTCCCATTGCGCCTTCGCGGCGCATTGCCTGCGAGCCGAAACCAACGTGAAGAGCAAATGTTCAGATAATTGAACAAATGACAATCCAGAATGATAGCACAGCCAGAATTGCGTGGAACCGATTTATGGCATGTGGTCACGTGGAATTCGGCAAATACGCCGAATGAAGACCGTTAAGAGATGATGGCTTGCAATTCGGCACGAATTCTCTATATTTCGGCTGTGGGTTACAGATGTTTAGAAATAAGAACAAATGTATTTGCCCAGCCATCAAGATTGGAGTGTGTATGAAGGCTGTCGTCAAAGAGGAGCCTGGTCTCGACCATATGGTCTACAAGGACGTCCCCGAGCCGGAGGCGACGGGCGACCTCGTCAAGATCCGCGTCGCCTACAACGGCATCTGCGGAACGGACCTCCATGCGTTCAGGGGCGAGTACGCGAGCACGCGCACGCCCGTCATCCTCGGCCATGAGCTCTCCGGCATCGTCACCGCTGTCGGTCCCGAGGTCACGAAGGTCAAGGTGGGCGATCGCGTCACCACCGAGACGACGTTCAAGACCTGCGGGCATTGCGTGAGCTGCGCCACCAAGGACTACAACCTCTGTGCGCATCGCGAGGGAATCGGCACGCAGATCAACGGCGGCATGGCGGAGTACCTCGTCAGCCGCGAGGAGAGCGTGCACGTACTTCCTGACAACGTGAGCCTGCTTTCCGCGGCGCTCACCGAGCCTCTTGCCTGCGGCGTGCATGCCGCGCTCGAGAAGGCCGACGTCCAGGAGGGCGAGAAGGTCTGCATCTTCGGCTCCGGCGCCATCGGCCAGATGGTGCTCCAGGCCTGCAAGGCGCGTGGGTGCCACGTCCTCGTCGCCGGCCTTCCCCAGGACAAGGAGCGCTTCGAGCTCGCGCTTTCCGCCGGTGCCGACCGTTGCGTCGACCAGACGACCGAGGACCTCGGCCAGATCATCTCCGACCTCACCGATGGCGAGGGCGTGGACGTCTCCTTCGAGTGCTCCGGCGCCGTGCCCGCGGCGAACAAGGCGCTCGAGGTGACGCGCCGCAAGGGCCGCGTCATCCAGATGGGCGTCTTCAAGGATGCCGCCGCGCCCATCCGCGTCGACTACATCCTCCACAAGGAGATCTGCTACATGGGCTCGCGCAGCCAGAAGCCGAGCTCCTGGGTCACCTCGCTCAAGCTCCTCTCCGAGGGCAAGGTCGTCCCCGAGAAGATCGTCACCAAGATCGTGCCGCTCGAGCAGTGGCGAGACGGGTTCGAGTCCGTCGCGCGCGGCGAGGGGATCAAGGCCGTCATCTGCTGCAGCGAGGAGCTTGCCGAGCAGGACAAGCAGCGTTCCTAGCGGGCTCTCGCGGACGGCTAGCCTCGCAGGCCGTCCGCGTCCGCGAGCTCGAGCAATGCCTTCGCGAGGGCCTCATCGACGATCAGGACGTTGAGGTAGCCACCTTTGACAGCTGAATACACTGCGGTTGCCTTGAACGCCGCCGCGCTCACGCCGATCGACCACTGGGCGTGGCGCAGCGACTCCAGGGGAGCCCCGATCACGTGCCTGTTCTCCATCTGCATCTCCTCGCCATCCACGTCGTAGGGACGGGCGAGGAGGTGCCCGGCGGCGCCTTGGGAGATGAGGGAGTTCCGTGAGTTGTCGTTGAGATAGCCCGCCCTCTGGAGCGAGGTCGAGTCATCGAAGGACCCCACGCCCATGAAGGCGACGTCCACGTAGTTCGCGCGTCGAAGCGTGGCCTTGATCTGCGGCTCGTCCATCATGGCTTCGTAGATGGCCTGGGTGGAGACGTATACGGGGGCGTAGATGTTGTAGTACATGCCCCCGAAGCTCTTCGCGAGGCGCAACGCGATCTCCACGCCGTCCACCTCGGGATTTCCGGCTCCCAAGCATCCGACCATCTGGATGACGTCGATGTTGTAGAGCTCGAACTCCTTGCGGCGCTCCTCGAAGATCTGGCAGAGGTCGCGCGGGACGATGCCCCAGGCCGTGCCGATCACCATGCCGTTGACGAGGATCGTCTTCGCATAGTCGACGGCCGCCTCGCAGCATCGCTGGATCGCGCGCTCGTAGGAGTACTCGCCCTTCACGACTATCGCGTCGTGGAGCCCCAGCGTCTCGCGGATCTGCCTCGAGAGCTCGGCGTTCTTGCGGATGGGGCTATGGACCGTGATCTCCACGATCCCCTCCTCGCGCGCCTCGTTGAGCAGACGCGACACGGCGGGACGGGATATGCCGAGGATCTTCGCCACCTCTTGTTGGCTCAGGTCCTCCTCGTAGTAGAGCTCCGAGGCCCTGATGAGCAGATCCGTGTTCGATGCCAATTCTCCTCCAAGGCCTCGTAGGGCAGCCGCAGTACAAGCACCTGATATGCGCAGCCATTTCCTAACAAGTCTACGTCCTATTTCCAACGAACGCGATGCGTCAAAGAGAAGGGAGGGCCTATGGAAGCGGTCCACAAGGAGCTGGTCCTGTACGGCGTCGAGGCCGAGGATGCCAACGAGGCCATCGACAAGGTGGGGAACGTCCTCTACACGAACGGCTACGTCCGAGAGACGTACGTGCCTGCCGTCAAGGAGCGCGAGGTCGACTATCCGACCGGCCTGCAGCTCAACACCTATGGCGTGGCGATGCCCCACACCGCCGGCGTCCATGTGAACACACCCGCGATATGCGTGGCGAAGCTCGCGAAGCCCGTCATCTTCGGGCACATGGGCGAGCCCGAGCGCAAGGTCGAGGCCAGGATCCTCTTCATGATGGCGATCAAGGACCCGAACAAGCAGCTCGAGATGCTCCAGAGCATGATGGGCGTCTTCACGAACGACGAGGCGATGCTCGAGTTCGATGCGGCCAAGGACGAGCAGGAGCTCTACGAGGTTGCCGCCAAGTACCTCAACAGCTAGGAAGTCCGGCGAACGACGCCGGTAAAGGAAAGGATGGGAGTCATGAAGCCAATCAAGATCCTCTGCGTGTGTGGTTCCGGGACGGTCAGCTCCGCCATGGCCGCCCAGAAGCTCACCGAGAAGCTCGGCGAGCATGGCTATGAGGTCCACGCAACCGAGTGCAGCCCCACGTCTGCGGAGACCGCCCTTGCTGCCGGCGGGTTCTCTCTCATGGCATGCGTGAGCCCTGTCTACCAGGACTTCGGCATCCCCAAGGTCAACGCCGTGGGCCTGCTCACGGGCTTCGGCGAGGACAAGGTCATCGAGGACTGCCTGCAGATCCTCGGGGGCGACGCCGAGTAGCGGTACCTCCCGGAGCGAGCGGCTCGGGATTTCTTCAAGCTAGCAAACCCATCGAAAGGAGCGTGTTGTGGAATCATTCATCTCAGTGCTCAACACGATCTTCAGTACGTTCGGGGCGGCCGTCATCGTGCCGGTCATCCTGTTCATAATCGCAAAGGCGATGGGCGTGGAGACCAAGAAGGCCATCAACTCGGCAATGCTGTGCGCCGTCGGCCTCACGGGCTTCAGCCTCGTCATCAACAGCTACTCGGCAATCGTCGCGCCCGTCGTGAGCCAGATGGTCGACAACGCCGGCGTCAACCTGCCGGTCCTCGACACCGGTTGGCAGTCCGTGTCAGTCATCGCCTACTCTACGCGCGTCGGCGTGCTGTTCATCGGCGTCGCCATCGTGCTCCAGCTCGTCCTGTTCTTCGTCAAGTACACTGACGTGTTCATGGCGTCTGACCTCTGGAACAATTACTCGTTCATGGTCTGGGGCTCGCTGATCTACGCGATCACCGGCAACATGTGGCTCGCCATGGCCTGCATGGTCATGCAGCTCCTGTACATCCTGCTGTTCTCTGAGGCCATCGCCAAGCGTTGGCAGAACCACTTCCAGTATCCGAACTGCTGCATGACCGCCCCGCACCACCTCGAGGCCGCCCCGTACGCGGTCCTCATGAACTGGCTGCTGGGCCTCATCGGATTCAACAAGATCAAGCTCAATGCCGAGACCATCCAGAAGAAGATCGGCCTGCTCGGCGAGCCCATGTTCATCGGCCTGTTCGTCGGCCTGCTCATCGGCATCATCGGCAACTTCAACCAGCTCGGCAACCTGAGCGCCTGGGGCACCATCACCTCCTGCGGCGTTTCCACCGCAGCCATCATGGCCGTCTTCCCGAAGGTCGGCGGCATCTTCGCCTCCGCCTTCACCTCGCTGACCGACGCGTATCGCTCCAAGGCCGCTGCCTCCGGCGAGGGCCGCGAGTGGTACCTCTCCGTCAACGACGCCGCTGGCTACGGCGAGCCGAACACGCTCGTCACCGGTACCCTTCTGATGCCGATCATGCTCGGCCTCGCCTTCGTCCTTCCGGGCAACCTGATGCTCCCGATGGCTGACCTCACCGCTCTTCCGTACATGTCTGAGGTCTTCGTCGCCGTCTCGCACGGCAACATCGCCAAGTCCATCGTCATGGGCGCCATCTGGTTCTCGCTCGGCATGGTCATGTGCTCCCAGCTCGCCCCGACGTTCACCCAGATCGCCGTCGAGGCTGGCTTCGAGCTTCCCCAGGCAGGCGTGTACGTCATGAGCTTCGGCATCATGTGCCACCCGTTCATGCTCACGATCTTCTACGCGTTCCTTTCGCAGAACCCGCTTGTCATCGGCATCGTCGTGATCGTGTACATCGTCTGCTACATCCTGTTCAAGAAGAACCGCAAGGCTATCGTCGACTTCATCGAGAACTACGGTGTGGAGACCGCGACTGCCTAGCGCATCTCGCAGGGTCGCCTAGAGCCGCTCGAATCCTGCGACTTCAGTTGAATGCGGCCGTCGGCAACTTGCCGGCGGCCGCATTTCTTGGAAGGGGACAGACAATGTTCGAGGAATTGCTCAAGGGCCCGCAACGCGTCGTTGCCGTGGGCGACATCATGGTCGCCCCTTCGACGATGACGGAAGCCGTGAGGGGCTCGAAGGTCGACGTGGGCGATGTGACGGAGCTCTCGTGGGTTCCGAAGGACACGGACGAGTTCGCCGAGCGCCAGCTCAACATCGAGCACAACGGCCCCGAGGCCGAGCCCTATGCCGATGGCCTCGACGAGGCCATAGCCGATGCGGACGTGCTCATCACCCACTTCAGCCCCGTGCCCGCATCGCTCATCGCCCATGCCCCGAACCTCAAGCTCATCGCCACCTGCCGAGGCGGGATGGAGCACATCGACGTGGATGCCGCCACCAAGCAGGGGATTCCCGTCATCAACGTCATCCGCAACGCGGTGCCCGTCGCCGAGTTCGCCGTGGGCCTCATCATCGCGGCGACTCGCGACATCGCCATCTCGCACCATTCCCTCATGCAGGGCGTCTGGGAGAAGAGGTTCTCCAACTCCGACATCGTGACCACGCTGGACCAGCTCACCTGCGGCCTCGTAGGCGTCGGCAACGTGGGGATCGAGCTCGCTTGGCGTCTGCGCGCCCTCGGCATGAAGGTCATCGCCTGGGATCCCTGGGCGGACCGCTCGCGCCTCGAGAAGGCGGGCCTTGGCGACATGGAGCTTGTCGACGACCCCGACGTGCTGCTGAAGGGCGCGGATGTGGTCAGCCTCCACCTCCGCCTCACCGAGCAGAACGCCGGGATGGCGGACGCATCGTTCTTCGCCAAGATGAAGCCCACCTCCTACTTCATCAACACCGCCCGAGGCGGCCTGGTGGACTATGACGACCTCGCGAAGGCGCTCTCGGACAAGACGATCGCGGGCGCTGCCCTCGACGTCTTCGATTCGGAGCCCCTCTCCCCGAGCTCCCCTCTGCTCGGGCTCGACAACGTCACCATGACGCCGCATATCGCGGGCCAGACGGTCGATGCCATCCCCCGTTCGCCGTTCATGCTCTTCGACGCGGTGGACCATATCATCGACACGGGCGATGTCACCCGCATCGTCAACGCAAAGGCGCTCGGGCTCTAGCAGGCCTGGGATCCGTCACGAAGGGAGAAGCAATGCTGCTTCAGGAAGAGCGTGAGCTCGTCGTCGAGTACGGCAAGAAGCTCGTCCAGTTCGGCCTCACCGAGGGCACGTTCGGCAACCTCAGCTGCTACGACCCCGACGAGGGCCTCATGTGCATCTCGCCCTCGGGCATGGACTACTTCAAGACCAACCCCGAGGACGTCGTGGTCCTGGACCTCGACGGCAAGCGCATCGAAGGCGCCGCGAAGCCTTCGAGCGAGGTGGACATGCACCGCATCTTCTACAAGAACCGCCCGGACGTCCGCGCCGTCGTGCATACGCACTCCGTCTTCTGCACCACGATCGCCTGCATGCACAAGGAGATCCCGCCCATCCATTACAACGTCGCCTACTGCGGCGACAAGGTGCCCTGCATCCCGTACGTTACCTTCGGCACGCAGGACCTCGCCGAGGCCGTGTATGCGCGCATGGGCGACGAGTACAACGCCTGCCTGCTGGGCAACCACGGCATGATCGCCGTCGGCAGCAGCATGTCGTTCGCCTTCGACGTGGCCGAGCAGATCGAGTTCGTGGCACATCTCTATTACAACACGCTCGTCGCTGGCGACTCCGGCGTCCCGCTGTCGCAGGAGGACCTGAACTACGTGCTGGGCAAGTTCGGCTCCTATAGGCAGCGCTAGGCGAGCACGGAAGGGGAGCGATGGCGAAGAGGAAGCGCAACCTCGAGTTCAGCGAGCGCAGCAAGGAGGACAACCCGAACTACGTCTCGAGCTCAATCTGCGTCTGGTGCGGGAAGAAGCTCGACCTCGACACCCACAAGAGGCGCTACATGGAGATTTCGAGGCGGTTCTATCCCGTCTGCGACGAGGAATGCGAGCGCGAGGTCCGTGGGTTCGTCGCGAAGGACCAGAAGCTCAAGCCGATCATCTACATCACGCTGTTCGTGGCCGTGGTCCTGATGTTCCTCGCCTCGTTTGTGGACTGGCGCGACGTCGTGCTGGCGCCCTGCCTCATCCTCGTCGGCGTCGTGTTCATCGCGTTCCCGTATCCGTTCTCCAATCCGCAGACGTTCACCATGCTTCCCATGAGGCGCTCGAAGGCGGTCTGCCGGATCATCGGCGTCGTGCTGCTGGCGATCGGCATCCCGCTGTTCGCCCAAGCGCTTGCCACATGGGGATTCATCTGATGCATGACAGGGGCCGCGGATGCGGCCCCTGCTTCTTTCTTATTACGGCAGCCTCCCCGTCGCCCTATCGACCTACTGCCTGCGATAGGATTCTTCATCGAATTCATCTAACCTAATATGAATTACCAGCTGGCAGGCGCCTTTCGAGGGCGTTGGATTGGTCGGTTGCATATGGCTGTGACAATTCGCGATGTCGCGCGCCAGGCGGGGGTCTCCATAGCCACCGTCTCGAAGGTCGTCAACGGCAACGACAGCGACATAAGCAAGGCGACGCAGGAGCGGGTCCGTGCTGCCGTGGAGGAGCTTGGGTACCAACCCAACTCCCTTGCGCGGAGCCTTCGCACGAGGCGCTCGAACACGATCGGCTTCATCGTCCCGGACTTCGAGATGGTGCTGTACCCGCCCATGATCAAGGGCATCGACATGGAGGCCAGCCGTCGCGGCTACTCGCTTCTGTGCTACAGCTCGAACAACTCGATCGAGGCCGAGATAACCGGGGCGAAGAATCTCGCGTCTCGGCGCATCGACGGGCTGATCGTGAACAGGATTCACGTGGAGGAGCTCGGCGACCTCGTGGAGGGGATGGACATTCCCGTCGTCGCCATCGACCGTGCCGACCTCCCCGTCCCCATCGGGATGGGCCAGGTGTACACCGACCTGCCGAGCATGGTGAAGGGCGCCGTGAGGGAGCTCGTGAACCATGGCAGGAAGCGCATCGCCCTCGTGTGCCACTCGAAGAACCACTCTGGCATGCGCTATGGCGCCTACCGCGAGGCGTTGCAAGAGGCAGGCCTTCCCTTCGACGATGCCTTGGTCATCGAGGGGCAGGAGACCTTCGGCGGCGGTCGTGACGCGGCCATCGCCGCCCTTGAGGCCGGCGACGTCGACGGCATGGTGTGCGGCAACGACCTGGTGGCCGAGGGCGCCCTGGCCGCCATCCGCGAGAAGGGGCTCTCCTATCCCGACGAGGTCGGCGTGGTCGCCGCCAACGTTACCTACATCTCGAGCGGGGTGGGCAGGCCGTTCCCCTGCTTCCAGCAGCCGACGAACGCCCTGGGCCAGATGGCAGCCAAGATGCTCCTCGACCACCTCATCGACGGCACCCAGCTCTTCAAGCAGTACATCGGCTACGCGTTCTACCCGGGAGCCGTCCAGTAGCCCGTGCAGCTCGGCAATCGCAGCCAATTGCCTAGCTCCAACAAGAACAAGAAAGGCCTCCGGCTTCATCCCCACCTGCGAGGCGGAGGACCGGAGGCCTTCGTATTCGAGGGCAACTCCTTCGGGGACTACCCCTCCTGCCAGCTCTCGGCGAGCTCCTTCGCGTGCGCGAGCGAGGAGCGCATGAGCGCGTAGGAGACGACGAGCGCCACGATGCCGATGGCGAAGATGGGCGCATAGCCGAGCGAGGAATCGGCGAGCATGCTCCATACCAGCGCCGAGACAATCGCGGTGGCAGAGCCTGCCGCAGAGACGCGCGAGTTGATGATGGCGTAGTCCTTCGACCCGAAGCAGGTGCGGGTGAGCAGCGGCGTCTCGATGCCCGTGCCGCCGTAGGCATAGCCGAACAGGAACGCCCCACAGAGCATGGCGACGAGAAGCCCCGAGGACGAGAGCATGAGCGCCATCCCGGCGATGCCCGTGAGGCAGATGATGAGCGTGCCCAGGCGCACCGACCGGTTGTTGGCGATTCCCAAGGTGAGCGTGCCCACGATCGCCCCGGCAAGTGCCACTGAGGAGACGTAGCCCGATGCCGCCGCGATCTCCGGATAGGTGCCCGCGAACGAGGTCGCGAAGCCGGGAAGGTAGTTGTTGATGGTCTGCACGAGCGCCATGATCGCACCGAACGCCAGCACCGTCTTGAACGAGCGCGAGCGGTAGGCGACCTGTGCCTCGACGCCGCCGAGCGAGCTCGCGTCCGCGGAGCCCGCATCCGAGCCGACCTCGTCCTCCCCATAGCGCTTGAGGCCCATGTCGGAGGGCTTGTCGCGCAGCACGAACGCGGTGAACGGCACCGTGAGGACGACGATGAGCAGGCCGATGATCCGGTAGCCCTCTCGCCATCCCTCAGGGGAGGAGTTGATGATCTGGGTGAGCGTGGGGTTGAAGAGCATTCCCACGAGGCCCGTGAACGACATGCAGAGGCCGATGTAGAAGCCCACGTCCTTCGCGAACCAGTCGTTGATGAACGTGGGGACCACTATATAGACGAAGGGCGAGAAGGCGAATCCCATCACGGCGCCGATGAGGTAGAAGTGCCACACCTGCGTGGCCAGAGACATCGCCGCCATGCATCCGCCCAAGAGAAGGGCGCAGGCCGTGAGCAAGACACGCCTGCTCACGCGCACGATGAGGTTGCCCATGACGGGCAAGGAGAACGTGAGCACGAGGTTCATGACCGACCAATACAGCACGAACTGCGTCTGCGGGACGCCGAAGTAGCTGGACACCGGCGCATAGAAGAGGCCCGAGCACCCGAACACGAACCCCATCGTGACGCTGGAGATTACCATGCACGCGGCCACGATCACGAACCCGTAGTGGAGCACCTTGCCTTCTCGCCGCGCCATGCTGCCTCCTGACCAGAGTCGAATTCCAAGCCGAAATCCACAAGCCAGTGTGGATGTCAATAGCTGCATTCGAATCTAATAGAAAAACCGCTCACCGGAAATGCCTTGCTTAAACGTTTTCACAATTTGAGAGTGTAGCTGTGCGCGCGAGTTCTTGCACGGGAGGCAACGGAGAAATCCGGCGGCGTCGGCTGAACGGCTGACAGCTGGGGGAGGAGAAGACCCTTGTTCAACGTAATACTCATCTCGCATGGCCCGCTGTCCAAGGCGATCCTGGAATCCGCCGAGCTCATCTGCGGAAAGCAGGAGCACGTACAGACGCTTGGCCTGTATGTTGAGGACAGCGTCGAGGAGTTTCGCCACAAGGTGGCCGAGACCATCCATGCGAGCTGCGAGCAGGGGGACACGCTCGTCGTGACCGACATCATGAGCGGCAGCCCCTTCAACGCGACCTGCGCCGCGATGGAGTTCGAGGACTTTCAGCATATCACCGGCATGAACCTGGCGATGGTCATCACGGTGCTGCTCGACAGGGTCGATACGCCCATCGAAGAAGTGTGCAACACGGCGGTTATGTGTGCTCCCGACTCTATAAAGTACGTGAACAAGATGCTCGAAGAGGACGTCGAGGACTCCGAGGGCGACGAATTTCTGCTCTAGCTTGCTTGGCCATTGTTCGAAGGGGCTGGTCGCCGCATAGACCCGTTCGGCCAATATCTCAACGCGATTAGCGAAAACGTTTATCGGAAGGATTGATGCGATGGTCGAAAACGGTTAAGTAAGTGGACGGATTCGCAACGAACAGCGTAGCGAATCGAAGGTGCGAGCAACCGTTCGATATGGAGGAGGTGGCATCGTGGCACAGCTAACGTTGGTGAGAATCGATGACAGGCTCATTCATGGGCAGGTCGTCACCGCTTGGCTGAAGTCGTACGACAGCGACATCATCATCGTCACTGACGACGGCGTCGCGAAGGACAAGTTCGCACAGCGCGTCCTCAAGGCCGCAGCGCCGCAAGGCGTTGCCGTGGGAGCGCTTTCCGTGGCAGACACCCTTCGGTTCTTCAAGGCACCGAAGTATGCCTCGAAGCGGGTCATGATCATCGTGAAGGGCCCGGAGGCCGTGGAGGGCCTCGTCGACGGAGGCGTCCCCATAAAGCGCGTCATCTTGGGAGGCATGGGCAAGAAGGAAGGGCGCGAGTCGCTCAACCGCAACGTCTCCGCCTCTCCCGACGAGATCGCCTGCCTGAAGAGGCTCGTCGAGAAGGGCGTGGCCGTCGAGTACGCCCTCGTTCCGGATGACGCTCCGGTCCCGCTTTCGAAGATCGTCAGCTAGTTAGGGAGTTTGCGTGCCGCTAGCGCTCTCGGCACGCTGCATGCACCTGCAAGGTTTGGAGGGGAAATGACATTAGCGCAATCGATCATGCTTGGCATCTTGTACTTCCTTGCCAACTCGAACCTGACGATGATCTCCTATGTGACGATCTATCGCCCGCTTGTCGGTGGCTTCATCACCGGCCTCATCCTGGGCGACCCCGTCACGGGAACCATGGTCGGCGCGACCATCAACATGATGTTCATCGGCTTCATCTCCGCTGGTGGCGCGCTTCCGTCTGACATGGCCCTGGCCGGCATCCTCGGCACCGCACTGGCCATCACCGGCGGCCTGGACGCCAACGCGGCCCTCGCCATCGCCGTGCCGCTCGGCCTGCTCGGCACCCTCGTGTGGGTCGGCAGGATGACGTTCGACTCCTTCTTCAACCGCTGGACCGACAAGATCGTGGCGAGCGGCTCGCTGAAGGGCCTGTGGCTCCCGACCATCTGGATTCCCCAGCTGTTCCTGTTCTGCATCACCGGCATCCCCGTGATGCTCGCCTGCTACTTCGGCGCTGATGCCGTTGCCAACGTCATCAACGCCCTCGGCTCCACCGTCATGGGCGTTCTGTTCACCATCGGCGGCATCATGCCCGCCCTCGGCATCGCCATCACCCTGAAGTTCATCTTCAAGGGCGACAACAAGCCGTTCTTCTTCCTCGGCTTCCTGCTCGCCGCCTACAGCGGCCTGTCCATGATCGGCATCGGCTTCTTCTCGCTGCTCATCGCCCTCATCTACACCCAGGTCATCTCCCACATCGACGAGGCCAAGGCTGCTGCTGCCTCCTCCGATGAAGAGTTCGGGTTCGACCTTGGCGACGACGACTCCGAGGATGCTCCTGAGGTCGCCCTCACCGAGGAGGAGGCAAAGCCCTCCAAGAAGCTCTCCAAGAACAGCCTCATCCGCTCCTTCTTCACCTGGGAGTGGAGCTACCAGGCCTGCTACAACTACGAGAACATGCAGGCCGGCTGCTTCCTCGACGCCATGGCCCCCGCGATTAACGAGCTCTATGCCGATGATCCCGAGGAGTACAAGCGCGCCTGCGCCCGTCACTTCGAGTTCTACAACATCGAGAACACCACCGGCGGCGCCGTGCTCGGCCTCGTCCTCGCCATGGAGGAGCAGCGCGCGAGCGGCCAGGACGTCACCGAGGACGCCATCCGTTCCGTCAAGACCGGCCTCATGGGCCCGCTCTCCGGCATCGGCGACTCCACCGTCCAGGGCGTCATCCTCCCGCTGGCCCTGTCCTTCGCCATCTCCATGGCCCAGGACGGCAGCCCCGTCCCCGTCGTGATCTACGTCATCTTCATGGCGGCCGTTCAGCTCGGCCTGGCCTGGTTCATGTTCAACCTGGGCTACAAGCAGGGCTCCAACGCGATCATCGACCTGCTCGAGAGCGGCACCTTCAAGAACGCCATCGCTGCTGCCGGCATCCTCGGCTGCACCGTCATGGGCGCCCTGATCGTGAACTACGTGTCCTGCAGCTGCGCCATCCAGATCCCGCAGGGCTCTGACATGTTCTCCGTGCAGACGGGCTTCCTCGACGTCATCTGCCCGGGCCTGCTCCCGCTGCTCGTGACGCTGCTAGCCTACAAGCTCGTTGAGAAGGGCTGGTCGTCCGTGAAGGTCCTCGGCGTGCTGGTGCTCATCGCCATCGTCGGCAACCTCTGCGGCATCCTCGCCTAGCAAGCGTTCGTTTCAACTGGGGCGGCGACGATTCGGATCTCGGGTCGCCGCCGTCCCAACCATGTGCCAAGAAGGATAGGAAGTGTTTCATGCCTGCAGCCAACTTCGCATCCACCACGTATAGCCTCGGCCACGGCGCCATCGAGGAGCTCTCCAAGTATGCCGCCGGCAAGAGGGTGGGCCTGTCCGTGGACGACGGCGTCGTCGCCGCGCTCGGCCTCGAGGAGCGCCTGAAGACGATCCTCGCCGACGCCGCCGAGGTCAAGGTCCTCTGCCACATGCAGTCCGAGCCCACGCGCAAGCTCCTTGCCCAGCCCATCAAGGACTGCCAGGAGTTCGAGCCCGACCTGCTCGTCGCCATCGGCGGCGGCTCGGTCATGGACTCCGCCAAGGTGATGTGGCTCTTCTACGAGCTCCCCGACTACGATTGGGACCGCGCGTGCCAGTACTTCCAGGTCGACCCGTTCCCGGGCAAGTGCGAGCTCATCGCCCTGCCCACCACGAGCGGCACGGGCTCCGAGACCACCTGCTGTGCCATGGCCGACAAGACGGCCGACGAGGCGGCCATGATCCTGGCCCCGCAGATCCGCCCGACGCGCGCGATCATCGACTACGACCTGCTCTCGAGCCTGCCCAAGAAGACCATCGCCTTCTCCGGCATGGACGCTCTCTCCCACGCCATCGGCGCCACCACCATCAACTGGTCCTCTGAGCTCGTGCGCCAGGTGGGCCTCCAGGCTGCCACCTCGGTGATCAACAACCTGGTGGACTCCTATAACGGCGACCAGACCGCCCGCGAGCGCATCGCCGTCGCGGCCACGCTGGCCGGCCAGGCGATCGACAACTCCAACTGCGGCCTCGCGCACACCATCGACCAGGCGGGAGGGGAGTTCCACATCCCGCACGGCCTGATGCAGGCCATCAACATGCCTTACGTCATGAAGCTCTCCATGCCGCAGCCGCAGTACGCCGACCTGGCGCGCCAGGTGGGGCTCCAGGGCACCGACGAGGAGGTCCAGGAGGCGCTCATCGAGCGCATCTTCCAGATGGAGCGCGACATGAACGTCCCGCTGTGCCTGAAGGACGCCGGCGTCCCCGAGGACGAGTTCCTGGCCGCGCTGCCGCGCTACGTGGAGGAGACGCTCGCGAACCCCTCGATGAACGACTTCTGCTACAAGCCGGATGCCGCTGAGCTGGAAAAGCTTTACAAGGACACCTACTACGGCATCTAGGGTGCTATACTAGTTACGAAAACCTTTTAGGAAGGTTTGAGAGAAGGAGGAACCATGGCAGAAAAGATGGACATCGTCGTCATTCCGGAACTCAACAAGGCTGAGGTCCGCACGGTCGACAAGCCGGAGGTGCAGCCGGGCAAGGTGCTCGTCCGCATCCTGGGCTGCGCGCTCTGCACCTTCGAGCAGCGCATGTTCACCGGCGTCGCGAACGTGCCGAAGCCCTTCATCGGCGGCCATGAGGTCACCGGCGTCATCGCGGCCGTTGGCGAGGGCGTCGACGAGAAGCAGTTCCCCGTGGGCAAGCACGTCGCTGCCCGCACGTTCTACTCCTGCGGCCACTGCTACGCCTGCCGTCACGACGAGGGCAACCTCTGCGAGAACGGCAACGAGGCCGACCGCAGCTGGATGGCCTACCCGGGCATCGGCGGCCTCCAGCAGTACATGCTGCTCGACCGCAACCAGATCTATATGATCAACGATGACCTGCCCCTGGAGAAGGCCTGCTTCGCCGAGCCGCTGGCCTGCGTGCTCAACTCCATCGAGCGCGGCCACCTCGAGATCGGCGAGGACGTCGTCGTGATCGGCGGCGGCATCATGGGCCAGCTGCACGTCATGTGCGCCAAGCTCTCCGGCTGCCGCGTCATCATGAGCGAGCCGGACGGCCCGCGCCGCGAGCTCGCCAAGAAGCTCGGCGCTGACATCTGCATCGACCCGACCCAGGTCGACGCCGTCGAGGAGGTCAAGCGCCTCACCGATGGCGAGGGCGCTGCCGCCGTCTTCAACACCACGGCTGTCTCCGCCGTCGCCCAGCAGGCCATCGGCATGGTCGCCAAGCTCGGCACCGTCGTCATGTACTCCTCGCAGCACCCCGACAAGCCGATCGAGGTCTCCCCGGGCTGGCTCCACAACTCCGAGGCCAACATCACCGGCGCGGTCTCGCCGTCCATCCGCTCGTTCCGTCGTTCGGTCAACGCGCTCTCCAAGGGCATCATCGACCCCGAGCTGCTCGTCTCCGGCGTGTTCGACTACCACGACTGCCAGAAGGCCTTCGAGACGGCCATCCGTCCCGACACCTTCCGCTGCATCATCAAGTTCTAGCAGCCGCTAGCAGGGTCCCGTCGCCTTGGCGGCGGGACCCGTCCACGGCATCACAGGCCTGGGGCGCATGCCGTAAGCGGCACCCAGGATTCAAGCCACAGCACGCATCTCTTATTTGAGGAGGCAACAGCATGCTTACTTCTATGGTTGGCGCCATGAGGAAGGGCAAGGAGGAGGGCTTCTGCGTGCCTGCGCTCGCAGGCTCCGACGAGGTCATGGTCCGCGCGGTCTGCGAGGCCGCCGAGGAGGCAAAGTCCCCGGTCATCCTGCTTCAGCAGTTCAGCGACCTGACCAAGGCCGAGCAGTACGTCGAGATGGCCGCCCCCATCGCCGACTCCGTCTCGGTCCCCGTCTCGATCATCCTCGACCATGGCCCCTCCTACGAGGCCTGCGTCTCCTGCATCCGCGCCGGCTTCACCGACGTCATGCTCGACCGCTCGAGCACCCCGTACGAGCAGAACGTCCATGACGTCTCCGAGGTCGTCAAGATGGCCCACGTGGTGGGCGTCGGCGTCGAGGCCGAGCTCGGGCATGTCGGCCAGGGCGACAAGTACGACGACAAGTCCAACACCGTCTTCACCGTCCCCGAGGAGGCCGTGAGCTACGTCAAGGAGACCGGTGTCGACACGCTGGCCGTCTCCGTCGGCACCTCGCACGGCGTCTACAAGGGCGAGCCGAAGCTGAACTTCGAGCTCATGGAGGAGCTCCACAAGGTGGTGCCCGTGCCCCTCGTCATCCACGGCGGCTCCGGCACCGGCGACGAGAACCTCCGCAAGCTCTGCAAGATCGGCGCGAACAAGCTCAACATCGCCCACGAGCTCTACGAGGCCGTCGTGAACGCCGTCCGCGACAACGACCTCTCCGGCTTCAAGACCTACGCCGTCTTCGGCGTCATCCAGGAGGCCGTCAAGCAGGCTGCCCTGCACCAGATGGACATCTGCGGCTCCACGAACAAGGCGTAGGCGCAAGGCTCGGCTGTCGGCATCCGTCCAGGGTGCTTGATGGGGGCGGTCCTTCGGGGCCGCCCCTTTCCTTATGCGTGCATCACGCG
>CADBMC010000006.1 GCA_902795635.1 uncultured Coriobacteriaceae bacterium
CTCGCCCGTGGATAGCCGCGAGTGGAGGATGGCCACGTCGTCGCCGAAGCGCGAGCGGAACCGGCCGACCGTCTGCGGGGTGAGCGATATCTCGGGCACGAGCACGATGGCGCCCTTGCCACGGGCGCGCACCTGCTCGATGGCGGCGATGTAGACCTCCGTCTTGCCCGAGCCGGTGACGCCGTCCACGAGGACGACGTCGCCCTGGCCGCGCCGGGCCGCCTCGCCGATCGCCCCGATCGCCTCGCGCTGGCCTGCCGTGTAGCTCTGCGGGCGCGTGGAGGTCGCGGACGAGAGCGTGCTCGCGTCGCCCCCGCGCACGCGCCGGCGGTGCTCGATGCGCACCACGCCGCGCTCCTCGAGCGCCTTGGCCACCTGACCCATGCCCCCTGCCAGGGCGGACAGCTCCGCCATGCGGACGGGCCCCTCCGAGAGCGCCCCGATGAGCGCCCTCTGCCGGCTGGCGCCCCGCCTGGGGACGAAGGAGCGGCCATCCTCGGTGAGCGAGACCCAACGCGCGTCCACCGGCCCCGCCGACTCGCTCACGAGCTCCCACGGCCCGCCCTCGGCGACGCGGCGGGTCTTGATGGTCTGCCCAGGCGGCAGGAAGAGCCTGAGGCATTCGGGAAGCGGGGCAGCGTACTCGTGCGACATCCACTCGGCAAGGCCTGCCGCGACCTCGTCGAACGCAGGCTCGGCGAGGACCTGCTCGACCGGGCGCACGCGCGCGGAATCCACGCCTGCGGAGGGCTCGGAGGCAAGCGCCACCACGTAGCCAACCGCCTTGCGCCCCGAGAAGGTGACGAGGACGGTCGAGCCCACCTGGCACGCGCCCGCAAGCGATGCGGGCACCGCGTAGTCAAAGGCGCCGGACAGCGCCCGCGTCGGGATGTCCGGCACGACGCGCGCGTAGCCGGCAGGCTCCGGCCCCGCGCCGCACGCGCGCGTCTCCGGGCCCGCGTCTGCCCTCGCGTCCTTCTGAATGTCCGCCGCCTCCCCTCGCACGCGTCGCCGCCTCATCGTCGTCTCTTCGTCGCGGATGCCATTCTCGCACACAGCCCGGACGCCTTCGCCTGCGCTACTATTCGGTGCCGCCGGACACGCAAGCCGAACGCGCGAGGAGGCGCCCATGCCGACCATCGACACCATGAACGGACCGGACGTCCCAGGCTGGGCGCAGGACGCCGCCGCCACGATGGCCGCCGTCGAGGCCGGCGCCGCAAGCGCCTGCGCGGTCCCGCGCCTCGCCGTGCTCGTGCCCGTGGAGGACGGGCCGCAGGGCGCCCGCGTCGTCCTCGAGGTGCGCTCGCATGAGCTATCCAGCCAGCCGGGCGAGGTGAGCCTTCCAGGCGGCCACGTGGAGCCCGGCGAGACGGCCGCGCAGGCGGCGGTTCGCGAGACGTGCGAGGAGCTGCTCGTGGAACCCGAGAGCATTGGCTCGCTCGTCGCGCTCGGCGACGTGGAGGGCCCGGCCGGCCATCCCATCGCGGCGTTCGCTGCACGGCTTTCCGGCTATGGGGGCAGCTTCTCGCCCGACGAGGTGGAGCGGACGTTCACGGCGGACGTGGGGTGGCTGCTCTCGCACGAGCCGGAGACCCACCGCGTGAGGCTCGCGCCCGACTTCGACGACGACTTCCCCTTCGACCTCGTGCCCGGCGGGCGAGGCTACCGCTGGCAATGGGGCAGCCGCGCCATACCCTTCTGGCGCGGGTCCGATCCCATGATCTGGGGCGCCACGGCGCGCGTCCTCATGGCGTTCCTCGACGCGCTCCGCGCGGGCAGGGCGCCCCGGGAGGGCTAGGGCCTGCCGCGCGACATCGCGGGCAGGAGGCATCCTGGACAGGCGCATACGAGACACGAGAAGGGCCCGGCGCGCGAATCCGCACGTCGGGCCCTCGCATGTCGTGCGCAGGCCGCCGAGCCACGCGCCGCAGGCGCGCGGCGGGCGTCCGAGCCTGGAGGCTAGGCGAGCTCCGCCACGGCCGCCTTCAACTCGTCCACGCGGTCGCAGCGCTCCCAGGTGAAGTCGGGGTCCTCGCGGCCGAAGTGGCCGTAGGCAGCCGTCTTGCGGTAGATCGGGCGGCGCAGGTCGAGGTCGCGGATGATCGCGCCCGGACGCAGGTCGAACACCTGCGAGATCGCCTGCTCGATGACGCCGTCATCCACCGAGCCGGTGCCGTGGGTGTCCACGAGGATGGAGAGCGGGTGCGAGACGCCGATCGCGTAGGCCAGCTGGACCTCGCAGCGGCGCGCCAGGCCCGCGGCCACGACGTTCTTGGCGACCCAGCGCGCCGCGTAGGCGGCCGAGCGGTCGACCTTGGTGGGGTCCTTGCCCGAGAACGCGCCGCCGCCGTGACGGCCCATGCCGCCGTAGGTGTCGACGATGATCTTGCGGCCGGTGAGGCCGGTGTCGCCCATGGGGCCGCCCAC
>CADBMC010000007.1 GCA_902795635.1 uncultured Coriobacteriaceae bacterium
CCGGCAGCCTCGGCCTCCCGCGCCAGCGCCGCGGCGGCCGCTTCCGCCCGCTCCTCGAGCCTTCTCCTCGCCGCGGCGAGCGCCGCGGGGTCGTGCATGCCCCAGCGCTCGCAGGCAGGCCGCGGCCTCAGCTCGCCCACGGCGCGCCCGCATGCCAGAAGCGCCGCCTCCGCGGCGAGGGCCCCGGCGGCATCGCCAACGAGGGCGCACGACACGGCCGCGCCGCCCTCGCCCACGTGACCGGGCACGATGCCTGCCATGGCGACGAGCGCGCGGGCGTAGTCCGCCCGGATGCCGCCCGCGGCCGAGGCGCCCGCATGCCGCCTCGCGTCGCCATGGGCGCCTCCTCGGGACGCCTCGTAGCCGCGGACGAAGAGCGGCTCGCCAGACAGGTCGATGCCCACCGAGGCACGGCCCTCCCTCAGGCGCATCACGATGCGGACGTCCGGGTCGGCCACGTCGGTGGCGGGCACCGCGCCGCGGCGCGCGCGGATGCGGTCTGCCACGGCGTCCTTCGCGCGCAGCGCCACGAAGCGGGTGTTCCTCAACTCGGCGTTCGTGCCATGGGCGTCCACCATGAAGGAGGAGCCGGGGCCGATGTGTGCCTCCCAGGCAATCCCCGACATCCCCTCGTAGAGCTCGTCGGCGTTGCGTGCACCGATGCGGCCGAGCACCGCCACGACGCGCGAGGCGAGGCCCGAGCCCAGGAACGCGGCATAGGCGTCCTCGAGCCCGCCCGAGAAGGCGACCTGCCCGCCCAGCGGGCGCACGCCCGAGCAGCCCAGCGACGCGAGCTCCTCGGCCAGGAGCCTCTCGAATCCGCGGGCACAGGTCGCATAGAGCTCCATGGCAGCCTCCCTCTTGGGGCCGCCGCCTTCGGCCGCCCATCGCCAGAGATTGTACGTTGTGGTCCCGCTCGGCATGGCGACGGCTGCGGACGGGCGCCTTCGCGATACGATGGGGCCAATGGCACGTCACGCTACGAAGGGGCCTTCGCCTGCGGCGCCATGCCGCGGCGAGGCCGGGGGAAAGGCAGGCCCACGATGGACGCTAAGACGCAGGCAACCGTCGACAGATGGCTCGAGAGGTGCGACGACCCGGACCTCAGGCACGAGCTCGACGAGCTGGTGGCAGGGGACGAGGAGCAGCTCTCCGATGCCTTCTACCGTTCGCTCTCGTTCGGGACGGCAGGCCTGCGCGGCGTGCTCGGGGTGGGCACGAACCGCATGAACCGCTACGTGGTGGCGCAGGCCACCCAAGGGCTGGCCACCTACCTCAACGCCCACTACGACAAGCCCTCCGTGGCCATAGCGCGCGACTCGCGCAACCACGGTGAGGAGTTCCAGACGGTGGCGGCCGAGGTCCTCGCCGCCAACGGGGTGAAGGTCTATGTGTACCCGCGCATCGAGCCGGTGCCGCTGCTCTCCTTCACGGTGCGCCACCTGCACGCCTCCGCGGGCATCGCGCTCACCGCGTCGCACAACCCTGCCAAGTACAACGGCTACAAGGCCTACGACGAGAACGGCTGCCAGATCGCCAACGACGCGGCCGACGAGATCTCGGCGGCCATCGGCGCGACCGACATCTTCGACGGCGTGCGCTCGATGCCCTTCGACGAGGCGGTGGACAAGGGTCTCGTCGTGTGGACGGGCGACGACGTGATTGACGCCTACCTCGACGCGGTGCAGCTCCAGTCGCAGCCGGGCTGCGACAACCCTGACTTCAAGGTCGTCTACACCCCCCTCAACGGCACGGGCATGGAGTGCGTGAGCAAGATCCTGAAGCGCATCGACGTCACGAACGTGACCGTCGTCCCCGAACAGGCGGAGCCCAACGGCGACTTCCCCACCTGCCCCTACCCGAACCCCGAGATTCGCGAGGCGCTCGAGCTCGGCCTCAGGCTCTGCGACAAGGTGCATCCCGACCTCATGCTCGCGACCGACCCTGATGCCGACCGCATGGGCACCGCCATCCCGCATGAGGGCTCCTACCAGCTGCTCACCGGCAACGAGATGGGCATCCTGCTCATCGACTGGCTGTGCCAGATGAAGCGGGCGGCTGGGGAGGACCTCACGCGCAAGGTCTGCGTCTCCACGATCGTGAGCTCCGACGCCCCCGACGCCCTCTCCGCCGAATACGGCTTCGAGATGCGCCGCGTCCTCACCGGGTTCAAGTACATCGGCGGCCAGATCGACCTGCTCAAGGACGCCGGCGAGGAGGACCGCTTCCTGCTCGGCTACGAGGAGAGCTACGGCTACCTCGTGGGCACGCACGTCCGCGACAAGGACGCCGTCGTCGCCTCGATGCTCGCCTGCCAGATGGCGAGCTGGTATGCCGCGCGCGGGCTCGACCTCGTCGAGGCGATGGAGGCCATCTACCAGCGCATCGGCTACTACGCCAACGGCGTGGTGAACTCCTTCTTCGAGGGCGAGAGCGGCTCCGAGCGCATGGCCCAGATCATGAGCGGCCTCAGGGCCAACCCGCCCGCCGAGATCGGCGGCTATGCGGTGGAGGGCGTCACCGACTACGCCGAGGAGGTCGAGATGCCCTGCGTCGGCGGCCTGCAGAAGGACGGCGTCCAGCACCTGCCCTCCTCCAACGTGCTCGAGTACCGCCTGGCCGAGGGCAACAAGGTCATCGTGCGCCCCTCCGGCACCGAGCCCAAGGTCAAGGCCTACATCTTCTCGAAGGCCAAGACCCGCGAGGAGACCGAGGCCATCCAGGCAAAGCTCGGCGCGGCTGCCAAGGAGCTGCTGAGCTAGCGCGGGGCAGCGAGGGCTGCGAGGGCCGCAAGGCCGCCGCCTGAAGGCGAGACGTACAGGAGGCGCCCCGGGCGATGCCCGAGGCGCCTCCTCTCATGCATATGTGGCCAGTGCGCACGTCGTCGCGCAGGCCGATATGCGCCTCCGCCCGCCTAGGCGGCCGACAAGCAGTAGAAGGCGGCGCAGGACGAGGCGATGGTGCCGGGGTCCCACTCGTGCGAGGTGACCTCGGTGGAGGTGGGGTCGATCACCGAGACGGAGCCGTCGTCGTTGGCGGTGGTCACCACGACCCAGTGCGCGTCGGAGGTGAGCGTGCCGGCGTTGGCCTGCGCGATGACGAAGCCCGTCTGCAGCGCGCTCAGGAGCTCGTCGGAGGTCACGCCCGTCTGCACGCAGCTGAGCCCGAGCCCCGAGGCCTGCCCGCTGAACAGGTCCCCCGTGCAGAACAGGTCGCCCGTGGCGCAGCCGGAGTCGGTCGCGAGCTGGGCCATGTCGGCGGGCGTCTTGTCTGAGTTGCCGGTGATGCCCATGTAGACGATGGAGAGGCAGGTCGGCCCTGAGCCCGTGAGCCCGAGCGGCAGGCCGTCGCCGCCGTACTCCACGTAGCCCCAGCGCGTGTCCCAGTCGTAGAGGACGGGGCACGTGCCCTGCGTCACCGCGTCCTCGTAGGCCGCAGACGTCGCCTTCGCGTCGGGAAGGCCGCGCACGAACGAGACGGCGGCGCTCTCGCGCAGGGCGAGCTGGATGATGCGGTCGTCGGAGTACTCGTCGGCGTGCTTGGCGATCCAGGAGAGGTCCTCGTCCTCGTCCAGGCGAGAGGCGAGCGCGTTGGTGATGTCCTCGCTCGCGCCGTAGGCGACGCGCGAGTCCACGGGGTTCGTCTGCTTCTCGGCCTCCGACGCCTTCTGGGCCGTGCAGCCCCTCACGCAGCTGGAGATGCCGAATATGAGCAGGAACAGGATGATGATGCCAATGGCCATCATCACGAGCTGCGCTGGCTCGAGGCGGCCCAGGAAGCCGCGTCCGGAGCGGTCGTTGAAGCGGATCTGGCGCCGGGAGACTCGATAGCCCGTGTCGTGGCGCGACCCCTGCCGGCGGCCCCGCGCGTCGCTCTCGAACTGCGGGACGCTCTCGCGCTGGCGCCTCCTCTGGCGCTGCTGCTGGAGGGAGCGGCTGGTCGGCTGGCGGCGCCGCTGTCCTCCCGCGCGTCCGCGGACGTCCCTGCCGCCATCCCGCCTGGCGTCGCCGCGGCCGTCTCTCATCATCGAATCGTTCTGCATGGGCCGCCCCTGGTCCGTGGCTCCGCTGCCGGATGCTAGCTGTCTGCCTACATGGTATGCGCCGAGTTCCCCTGAATCGCATGCGCAAAAGGATAGTATTCCAAAGAAGGCGGATTCCGGGCGGCAAGGGGTGCGATGCGCGACTTGGTTCGACAGTTCCTGAGGCATGGCGTCGTGGGCAGCGTCGCCTTCCTCGTGGACTTCTCCGTCATGGTGCTCCTGCATGAGACCTTGGGGATGGACCCGCTCGTCGCCTCGATCATCTCGTTCACGATCTCGGTGATCGTGAGCTACTGGGGCTCGATGAAGTGGGTGTTCGCCCGTCGCGACGACATGTCGAGGCGCAAGGAGTTCGCCATCTACATGGTGCTCTCGTTCATCGGCCTTGTGCTGAACTCCATCTGCATGTGGATCGGCCAGCAGCTCCTGCTCATGCGCGGCATCGACTGGGCGCACTCGAACCTCTACATGGTCGTGAAGGTCCTCGCCACGTTCATCGTGACCTTCTATAACTTCTTCTCGCGTCGCCGCTGGCTGGACGCCGGCAACCCGAACGCCCCGGGGTCGTCCGACCAGATGTGGTAGCGTCGTGCGCGTCCGGGTGACGTACCCGTGATTATTCGCTGACGGTGGAAGATCAAGCGCGATAATGCGCTTGAAATGGCGTGTCGTTTTCGTTGATACTGAATGCGATGCCTGTTTCATGCGGAATTTCGCCCTGCGTGGCTGGTTGAGGAGAGTGGCCGATGAAGAACCGGATGGATCGCCAGGCTGCCATTCGAGAGCTCGTGCGCAACAAGTCCATCAGCACCCAGAAGGAGCTCGCGGCGGAGCTCGAGAAGCTCGGCTTCTCATGCACGCAGGCCACCGTCTCGCGCGACATCACCGACATGGGGCTCAAGAAGCTCCCCGAGGGCATCTACGTGCTCGCCGAGGACCAGCGCTTCCACCAGATGGTCTCCACGCTGGTCGTGAGCGTGGACAGCGTGGACAACCTCGTGCTCATCAAGTCGCAGACGGGCACGGCGCAGGGCGTGTGCGCCGCCATCGACGCGGCGGAGATCAGCCATGTGGTGGGCACGCTCGCGGGCGACGACACGACGCTCGTGGTGCTGCGCACCGCCGAGGACGCCACGAATTTCGTCGACCTTCTGAAGAGAAGCGTAAAAACCGCATAATCTCGCTTCAATTTCAAAATAATTCGAATAAGATAGCGAAGACTAATCGATTCGCGCGTCTTACGCGGCGTGCGAGAGCATGCGTCCCGGGCAACCGGGGAGAGGGGGCTCCCAGATGGCGAACGGAGAAGGCAAGAAGAAGGTCGTGCTGGCGTACTCGGGCGGCCTGGACACCTCGTGCCTCATCTACTGGCTGCAGGACCAGGGCTACGACGTGGTGACCATGATCGCGAACCTCGGGCAGCCCACCGACCGCTCCGACATCGCGGGCATCGCCGAGAAGGCCACCCGCCTCGGCGCCGTCGCCTCCTACGCCGTGGACGTGCGCGACGAGTTCTGCGACGTCGCCGTCGTGGACGCCATCGCCGCCAACGGCATGTACGAGAACAAGTACCCGCTGCTGTCCGCCCTCTCGCGCCCCATCATCGCCAAGCACCTCGTGGAGATCGCGCAGAAGGAGGGCTGCGAGGCCATCGCCCATGGCTGCACCGGCAAGGGCAACGACCAGGTGCGCTTCGAGCTCGAGTGCAAGGCGCTCGACCCCTCCATCAAGGTCCTCGGCCCGGTTCGCTCCTGGGAGCTCACCACCAGGAGCTCCGAGATCGAGTTCTGCGCCGCGCACGGCATCCAGGTGGACGCCACCAAGAAGTCGCCCTACTCGGTGGACGAGAACGTGTGGGGCCGCGCGATCGAGTGCGGCCTGCTCGAGGACCCCTGGAACCGCCCGCCCGCGGACACCTGGCAGATGACGGTGGACCCCGCCGACGCCCCCGATGAGCCCTGCGAGGTCGTGATCGGTTTCGAGGCCGGCAAGCCCGTCTCCGTGGACGGCACCAAGATGTCGGTCCTCCAAATCGTCCAGCACCTGAACGAGGTCGCCGGCGCCAACGGCTTCGGGCGCATCGACATGCTCGAGGACAGGCTCGTGGGCCTCAAGAGCCGCGAGTGCTACGAGCAGCCCGCCGCCCTCTCCATCATCAAGGCCCACCAGGCGCTCGAGACCATGTGCCTGCCGGGCGACGTGCTGGCCGCCAAGCTCGACCTCGAGCACGCGTGGGCGCGCACCGTCTACGACGGCCTGTGGTACTCGCCGCTCAAGGAGGCATACGACGCCTTCTTCGCCTCCACGCAGAAGACCGTCTCCGGTGAGGTGCGCCTCTGCTACTACAAGGGCAGCTGCACGGTGAACGGCATCCGCAGCCCGCATTCCATCTACGACCACGGCCTGGCCACCTATGATGAGGGGGACACGTTCGACCGCACGGCGGCCGAGGGCTTCATGCAGCTGTTCGGGCTGCCCAACTACGTGTGGGCCAGCAAGAACGGGAGCAAGGAGTAGCGCCGCCCTCGAGTGAGGATTGAGATGGCAGAGCACGCAGGCGAACACGATTCCAGCAAGGCCGCCCCGCTTTGGGGCGGCCGCTTCTCTGAGGTGCCTACGGGCGAGCTCGAGCGCTTCGGGGCGAGCCTTCCGGTGGACCAGCGCCTGTGGCGCGAGGACATAGCCGGCTCCAAGGCGCATGCGACGATGCTCGCGGCGCAGGGCATCATCTCCGAGGAGGACCGCGATGCTATCGTTGCCGGCCTGGACGGCATCGCGCGCGACATCGCCTCCGGAGGGCTCACGTTCGACGTCGAGGAGTCCGAGGACATCCACATGGCGATCGAGGGCGAGCTCACGCGCCGCATCGGCGCGGCCGGCGGGCGCCTGCACACCGGGCGCTCGCGCAACGACCAGGTGGCGCTCGACTTCCGCCTCGCCTGCATGCGCATGTCCCGCGAGCTCGAGGGGGCCGTGGCCGGCCTCGCCCAGGCGCTCCTGGGACGGGCCGAGTCCGAGTTCGGCGTCGTTATGCCCGGCTACACGCACCTCCAGCCGGCGCAGCCGGTACTCTTCTCGCACCACATGCTGGCCTACTTCTGGATGATGATGCGCGACGCTTGCCGCCTCGAGCAGGCCCACGACGCAGCCTCGGCGTCCCCTCTGGGAGCTGCGGCGCTGGCGGGCACCACCTACCCGCTGGACCGCGCCGCCGTGGCTCGCGACCTCGGCATGGGCTCCGTCATCCCCAACTCGATGGACGCCGTCTCCGACCGCGACTTCGCGCTCGACCTGCTCTACGCCTGCGCCGTCTGCCAGGTGCACCTCTCGCGCCTCTGCGAGGAGCTCGTGCTCTGGAGCTCGGCGGAGTTCGGCTTCGTGGAGATGGACGACGCGCACTCCACCGGCTCCTCGATCATGCCGCAGAAGAAGAACCCCGACTTCGCCGAGCTCGTCCGCGGGAAGTGCGGCAGGTCGTGCGGCGACCTCATGTCCCTGCTCATGACGCTCAAGGGGACGCCCCTCACCTACGACAAGGACCTGCAGGAGGACAAGGAGGGGGTCCTGGACGCCTACGACACGCTCCTGGGGTCGCTTCATGCCGTGACGGGAATGGTGGCGACCATGCGCGTGAAGGGCGAGCGCATGCGCGAGGCCAGCCACGAGGGCTACATGGCCGCGACCGACCTGGCGGACTACCTGGTGGGCAAGGGGATGCCCTTCCGCGAGGCGCACGGCGTCGTGGGCAGGATCGTGGCCGAGTGCGTGGAGCGCGGCATCACGCTGCAGCAGCTCACGGTGGACGAGCTGCGCGAGCACTCGGAGCTCTTCGACGAGGACGCGCTTGCCGCCATCGACATCGACGCCGTCGTGGCACGGCGCACCACCTACGGCGGCACCGGGCACGACGCGGTGAGAAGGCAGCTCGCCGAGGCGAAAGACGCTCTCGCCGAGCTGGAAGGTCGTCTGGAGGCATAGGGACGCCCGGTGGCTTGGAGCCGCCTGTCCGCATATGCGCATGGGAAAGGCGCCGGCTCGGCATCCCGAGCCGGCGCCTCCTTCGTTCGGTGCCCGTTGGCATGACGCCGTGCCCGCTAGGCGCCCGTTCCCGTGTTGTCGCCATCCGTGGGCTCGGTCGGAGACGTCGGCTCCGTCGGCGTTGTCGGGCTCGTGGGGGAGGCGGGCTCGGTCGGCGAGGTGGGCGAGGTGGGGCTCGTCGCGTTCGTGGAGCCCTGGTCCGTGGCGTTCGACGTGTCCTCGGTCGTGGTCTGCGGCTCCTCCGTCGTGGCATCCGTGTCGTCGCTCGCCGTCCCCTGCGAGAACGACCAGGTGCCGTTCTCCTTGTAGTCCGGCGCCTCTGCCTCCTCGAACTCGGCGCGCGCAACGCCCGTGAGCGTCTTGTTCAGGTAACGCGTGAAGGTCATGACGCTCGAGCGTGCCGGCGTTCCCTCGGAGCCGTAGATGTAGATCTTCGCCTCCTGGATGTAGCCGGTCCACACGGCCACGGCCACCTGCGGGGTGTAGCCCACGAACCAGAGGTCGCGCGCGTCTTCGGTGGTGCCGGTCTTGCCGGCGACGGGCTGGTCGAAGGTCTTGTTCGACGAGACGACACTTGCCGTGCCGTTCGTGCAGACGCCCTCGAGCACCTGCGTCACCGCATATGCCACGCTCGTGCTCACGGCGCGGGTGGGGTTGTCCTGGTGCTCGTAGACCACGTTACCGTTGCGGTCCTCGATTTTGGTGATGGCGCAGGGGTCCCGGTGCAGGCCGCCGGCGGCGAGCGTGGCGTAGGCCTCAGCCATCTGGATCACCGGAACGCCAACGGTGCCCAGCGTGATGGAGGGGTAGCTCGGCAGGCTCACGTCGATGCCGAGCGACTGGGCGGCCGAGACTATCTTGTCCGCCCCGATCTCCACGGCCACCTGGGCATAGCCGGTGTTGGACGAGAGCTCGGTGGCTCGTGCGAGCGAGATGGTGCCGTAGCTCGAGTTGCCGTGGTTCTGCACGCGCCAGGTGCTCGTCACCTGCTTGGGCGAGTTGCAGTCGATGAGGACGTCTGGGCTCATGCCCTCTTGTATGGCTGCCGTGAGGGTGAAGGCCTTGAAGCTCGAGCCCGGCTGCCTCTGCGCCTGCGTCGCCAGGTTGTATTGGCTCGTGTTGTAGTCCCTGCCGCCCACCATGGCCAGGATGTAGCCGTTCGAGGGATTGATGGCCACGAGCGCCTGCTGCAGCTGGTCGTCGCCGATGGCGGCGAGCTGCTCGGACACCGCCTCCTCGGCCGCCTGCTGGCAGGTGGGGTCGATGGTCGTGTAGACCTTGAGGCCGCCCTGGTAGATGGTGTCGGAGGAGAAGTCCTCCTCGAGGAGCTGCTTGATGTAGTCGTTCCAGTAGGGGTAGGTGGAGCCGTTGTCCACCGTGGGATCGCCGGCGTTGAGCTGCAGGGGCTCGGCGACCGCTGCGTCGTGCTCCTCCTGGGTTATGTCGCCTGCGGTGAGCATGCGGTCGAGCACCGTGTTGCGCCTGGCCACGGCCGCGTCCGGGTTGGTGAACGGGTCGTAGTAGGAGGGGGACTGCGGAAGGCCCACGAGAAGGGCCGCCTCGGCGAGAGTGAGGTCGGAGGCGTTCTTGTTGAAGTAGGTGATGGACGCCACCTGGATGCCGTAGGCGCCGTTGCCATAGTAGATGGTGTTCAGATACATGTTGAGTATCTGGTCCTTGGTGTAGGTCTTCTCCATCTGTATGGCGATGTATGCCTCTCGCACCTTGCGCTTGAGCGTCTGGTCGTAGCGCTCGTCGGACAGGATCGTGTTGCGCACGAGCTGCTGGGTGATGGTGGAGGCACCCTCGGCACCGCCCGTGAGGTTGGAGTAGATGGCGCGCACGATGCCCTGCGGGTCGACGCCGTTGTGCTTGTAGAAGCGGACGTCCTCGGTGTCGACCGTCCCCTCCTTGACGTAGTCGGAGATGGCGTCCAGGTCCACGGACTGGCGGTTCTCCAGGTAGAAGGAGCCGATCTCGTTTCCCTGCGAGTCGTAGACCACGGTGGGCTCGGCGGCGAGGTAGGCGTCTGCCGACGTGTAGTCGGGCAGGTCCTGGAGCCATTCGCCCACGAGCGAGTAGAGCGAGATCGCGAGTGCCACTCCCATCAGGGCAAGGATTCCGAGGAGCCCCACGAAGAAGTTGCGCACCGCATGGGTGCTTGCCTGTTTGCGCGCTCGACGCTTGCGTATGCCCATGACCTTCCCTTCGACTCGTCCACAGTAATGGACGCCGCCCTGCTGCGGCAAGGGCGATTGGGGGGCGACACAAACCTGCTATCTCGACAGGATAGACTGTTGGGCGACCGATTTCGAACCTCGAGGGGAGGCAGGAGTTGGAACGGACCCAAGATGCGGCAGCCGCGGAAGAGGCTGCGGAAGAGGCCGCGGCGGAGCCTACGGCGGCGATCCCGGAGGCAGGCGAGGGCGCCTCTCCCACGACGGAGGAGCGCCCCATGGCGTCGCGCCGCCGCAGGGCAGGCCGGCTCACGCCCGAGGGCTGGGCGGGCCTCGTGGCCGTGGCGGCGCTCGTGGCCGTGCTCGTCCCGCTCGTGCTCATCTCCCGCTACAACCACTCCTACGCGGACGACTGGCACTACGGGGTGTGGGCGCACCTCGCCCTGCAGGATACCGGCAGCGTGCTCGCGGCCATTGGCGCCGCGCTCGAGCAGGTGCCCACGGCCTGGCTCGAGTGGCAGGGCACCTACACGGCAATATTCGTCATGGCGCTCGAGCCCTCCGTGTTCGGCGAGGGGTGCTACGTCATCGCCGCGCCGCTCGTCATGGCCGTGCTCGTCGCGGGCTCGCTGTTCTTCTGGCATGTCGTGGCGTGCGAGCTCCTGCATGGGCCCAAGGGGACCTGGGTCGCCGTATCGTGCGTCACCTGCGCGCTGCAGCTCCTGCTCCAGCCCAGCGCGGTGGAGGGGATCTTCTGGTACAACTCCGCCTCCTACTACACGGGCTTCCATGCGCTCATGCTCGTCTACTTCGGGCTGCTCCTGCGCGCTGCCTGCCTGGGACAGGGCAAGGCGGCGAGGCGCGCGAGCGTGTGGGCGGGCGTCGTGGGCGCGCTTCTGGCCGGAGGCAACTTCGTGACGGTCCTCGTCTCCGTCGAGCTCTCCGCAGCCGTGCTCGCCGTCCTCTTCGCGAGGCGGGACGAGGGCATGGTCCGGGTGCTTCCGGGTTTCTGCCTGCTGGTGCTCGGCGCCGTCGTGTCCATGGTGGCGCCCGGCAACTCCGTGCGCCAGGCAACGCAGTTCCCGGATGCCAGGCTCGGCGTGGCCCAGACGGTGTGGCAGAGCTCCATGGCGGGCTTCGAGTGGCTGGCGCGCTGGTCGGGCGGCCTCGTGGCGCTGGGCGTGCTCGCCTTGGCGCCGCTTCTGGCACGCATCGTCGCGATCCCTCAGGCCAGGCGCTGGCGGTGGCGGCTTCCCGGCCTCGTGAGCGTGGGCTCGGTGGCGCTTTTCGCCACGAGCTTCACGCCCACGTTCTTCTCCATGGGAAACGTGGGCCCCGGCCGCGTGCAGAACGCCCGCTTCGACCTGCTCGTCGTGCTGCTCGTGCTGAACGCGCTGTGGTGGTGCGGCTGGGCGGCCGCCCGCCGCGCGAGCGAGGCCGCCGAGTCGGGCACCATGGCGCCCTCGGCCCTCTCCTCCTGCACGGCCGCGGCCCTGAGCTGCGCCCTCGTGGGGGTCTGCGTGCTCTGCGCGCTCGCCGTGGGGGCGGACTCGCAGACGCAGGCCAAGCTCTCCAGCGCGTCGGCCGCCGAGTCGCTGGCCACGGGCGAGGCCGCCGAGTACGACCGGCAGGTGTGGGAGCGCATCGAGCTCATCGAGAGCTCCGGCGCCGACGTCGAGGTCCCGTTCTACTCCGCGGGCCCGCACGTTCTCTTCATGGGCGACGTCCGCGACAGCATGGGCAACTACATCAACTACCGGCTCGCGCAGTGGTATCGGAAGGACTCCATAGTGGGCGTGAACGCCGTCTCGTGAGCAGCGCCTCGTAGGCTAGACTGTTCTGCGCGCGGGCTGTGCCCGGCAAGCCACATGATGCCAAGGAGGACAGAGCATTGCTGCCAGTCGAGGAGCAACTGAAGGTCATCACCTCGGGGACGATGCAGGTCGTGCCCATGGAGGAGCTCAAGCGCAAGCTCGAGCGCGACGAGCCGCTCAACATCAAGCTGGGCGTCGATCCCACGAGCCCCGACCTGCACCTGGGCCATGCGGTGCCCCTGCGCAAGATGCGCCAGTTCCAGGACCTCGGCCACAGGGTCACGCTCATCATCGGCAACGGCACCGCGCTCATCGGCGACCCCTCCGGCCGCGACTCCACGCGCCCGCCGCTCACCGAGGAGCAGGTGGAGGCCAACGCCCAGACCTACGTGGCGCAGGCGATGAAGATCCTCGACCCCGACAAGACGACGATCGTCCACAACGGCGACTGGATCAAGCCGCTCGACCTCGGCCACATGCTGGGCCTGCTCTCCAAGTTCACCGTGGCGCGCATCCTGGAGCGCGAGGACTTCACGAAGCGCTACCAGGCGCAGCAGCCCATCGCGCTGCACGAGTTCATCTACCCGGTGCTGCAGGCCTACGACTCGGTGGTCATCAAGGCGGACGTGGAGATGGGCGGCAACGACCAGATCTTCAACCTGCTCGCCGGCCGCGACCTCATGGAGCGCGAGGGCATGGAGCCCCAGGTGGCGCTCACGATGCCTCTGCTCGTGGGCCTCGACGGCACGCGCAAGATGAGCAAGTCCTACAAGAACTACGTGGGCCTCACCGACCCCGCCGACGACATGTTCGGCAAGCTCATGTCAATCCCCGACGAGCTCATCGGCATGTACTTCCGCCTGTGCTCGACGCTCTCGGTGGACGAGGTGGATGCCATCGACGCCTCGCTCGCCGACGGCTCGGCCGACCCCTACGAGCTCAAGCGCGCCCTCGGCCGCAACATCTGCGACCTCTACCACGGCGCCGGCGCGGGCGAGGAGGCCCAGGCCGCCTTCGACCGCCAGTTCCGCGAGCACGAGGCTCCCGAGGACGTGCCGACCTTCGCGGCCGACCTCACGCCCGACGACGAGGGCAACGTGTACCTCGCCGGGATCCTGAAGGATGCGGGCCTGGTGGCCAGCGCGGGTGAGGCGCGCCGCTCCATCGACGGCGGCGGCGTGAAGGTGAACGGCCAGCCCGTCCCCAAGGGCTCCTACAGCTATCCGGCATCCGAGCTGGCAGGCGCCCTGCTGCAGGTGGGCAAGCGCCGCTTCGTGAGGCTGGCGTAAGGCCAGGTGGCACGCCAAGGCATGGAGCTCCTGGCGCCCGCGGGCGGGCCGGCTGCCTTCTGGGCGGCCCTCGCCGGCGGCGCCGACGCCATCTACTGCGGGCTCGGCTCCGACTTCAACGCGCGGCGCGGCGCGGACAACTTCGGCGACGAGGAGTTCCGCGCCGCTTGCCGGGCGGCGCACCTCGCCGGCGTGCGCGTCTACGTGACGGAGAACGTCGTCATCAAGCAGGAGGAGATGCCCGCCGCCCTCGCGCTCGTGAGGCGCGCGTGGCTCCTGGGCGCGGACGCCTTCATCGTGCAGGACTGGGGCCTCATGGCGGAGGTGCTCCGCCTCTGGCCCGAGGTGGAGGTGCACGTCTCCACCCAGGCAAACGTGCACGACCCGCGCGGCGTGGCATGGTGCCGCTCGCTCGGCGCCCGCCGCGTGACGCTCTCGCGCGAGCTCTCGATCCCCGAGATCGGCGCCATCGCCGCGCAGGAGCACGCCGCCAAGGACGGCTGCGAGCTCGAGGTCTTCGGCCACGGGGCGCTGTGCGTGTGCTACTCGGGCGTGTGCCTGCTCTCGAGCATGCGCGCGCTCACCGAGCGCGTGCGCTCCGCCAACCGTGGCCTCTGCGCCCAGCCGTGCCGCCTTCCCTACGAGCTCGTGGACGAGCGCGGACGCGTGATCGCCGCGCCGGGGCGCACCCGGCCGCTGTGCCCCAAGGACTCCTGCTCCGCAAACGACCTGCCTGCCCTCGAGGCGGCAGGCGCGGACTCCATCAAGCTCGAGGGCCGCATGAAGGCGCCCGACTACGTGTGGTCGGTGACCTCGGCCTATCGCGAGGCTCTCGACGAGCTCGCCGCAGGCGAGCCCATCGACCCCGCCATCGCCTCCGAGCGCCTCAAGCGCACGTTCAACCGCAACCTCACCGATGCCTACCTGCACGGGCGCTCCGGCGACGAGATGATGAGCTACGAGCGCTCGAACAACCGCGGCATCGTGGTGGGGGAGGTCACCGCCACGCGCAGGCTGTACCCGGCGCGCGAGAGTCGCGGCGGCTCTTCCGGCGGGCGTGTGAGGGGCAAGGTCCTCACGCCTGCCGAGACCACCATCCGGCTCGTTGACGACGTCTTCGAGGGTGACCTCCTGGAGATCCGGCCGCCCGACGACCCCGATGCGTTCCTCACCGCCCCCGTGCGCGCCGACGCCCGCGCCGGTGAGAGCATCGACGTCCGCACCGCCCGGCCCATGGCGGCAGGCTCCACGGTCCGCCTGATCAGGACCCAGTCGGCGCTCGACGCCGCCGTGTCCATCGCCGGCAAGGCGGAGGCAGGCGGCTGCGTGCGCCCGCGGCCCGTGGACGTCCGCGTGACGTGCCGCCTCGGCAGCCCGCTGCGGGTGGAGCTCTCCTGCGACAGCCATGTCGCCGCGGCCGAGGGCCCCGTCGTGGAGGCGGCGCGGACCCGCGCCGTTACGGAAGGCGACCTCGCCGAGCACGTGGGGCGCATGGGCGCCTCGCCCTTCTGCGTGCGCTCGATGGAGGTCAGGCTCGACGAGGGCTGCGGCATCGGCTTCTCCGTCGTGCACAAGGTGCGTGCCGAGGCCTGCGCGGCGCTCGAGCGCGCCCTCCTGGCACCGTGGGATGAGCGCACGCTCGCCGAGCCGACGGCGTCCGTGCCCGAGGGACCGGACGGTGCCACGGGTGTCGCGTGCGCCGCGGCGTCCGACGTCGAGCCGACCATATGCGCGCTCGCGGCAACGCCGTCAGCGGCCGAGGCGGCCCTCGCGGCTGGAGCCGGACGCGTCTATGCAACGGCCGAGGCGCTGGGCTCGCTCGACGGATGGCCAGAGGGCGTCGTGTGCGTGCTTCCCGAGGTGTGCCGAGCGGACGGGCAGGCCGCCGCCGACGCCTGGGTGCGTCCAGGCGAGCCCGTGGCCGTGGGCAACGTCTCGGAGCTCGCGCTGGCCGCCGAGCGCCACGCCGCGCCCGAGGTCCGCGGCCTCATACCCGTGCACAACACGTATGCCCTCGGCGCGCTCGAGCGCGCCGGCGCCGCCTGCGTGTGGCTCTCGCCCGAGCTCACGCTCAAGGAGGCGGCGCGCCTCGCGAGGGACGCCGCCGTGCCCCTCGGGTCGGTGGTGTACGGGCGCGTGCGGGCCATGACCTGCGAGCACTGCGTCCTGCAGGCCTCCGGCCGCTGCGAGGGCGACTGCGCCTCCTGCGAGCTGCGCCGGCAGCGCACGTTCCTGCGCGACGAGCGCGGGGACGACTACCCCATCGTCACGGACGCCTTCGGCCGCACGCGCGTCTACACGGCGCAGGTGGTGGATGCCATCCCCGAGGCGGCTCAGCTGGCCGCGGCGGGCGTGCGCCTGCTCATGGTGGACGGCACGCTGCTCTCCGACGCGGAGTTCGTCCACGAGGTCGTGCGCCTCAAGGCAGCCCTGGCGTCGGCCAAGGCGGGCGAGGCCGCGCCGCGGCGCGAGAGGGGAGCCACGTCCGGGCACCTGCGCCACGGGATCGAGTAGCGACGCGCGGCATGGACGCCGTGGGAGAATTCCGCGAATCCCAAAATGACACTCGCGCCGTGCTGTTTTCTTCGGGCGGGCTTGGGTAGAATCCTAGCCAATTGCAGGAATTCACGGGCGCCCTCGCGGCGCCTCGAAGGGGAGGAGGCCTCTCACATGGCAGACG
>CADBMC010000008.1 GCA_902795635.1 uncultured Coriobacteriaceae bacterium
CCGGGCAGATCATGTAGATCGGGGGCTTGCGGTTCTCCATCACGTGCACCTGCACGCCGGAGGTCTGCGTGCGCAGGAGCACGTCGGACTCGCCCTGCACGTGCTTCTCCTTGCCCTCGGGCGCGTTGTCCACCACGTAGAAGGTGTCATGTGCCGAACGGCTCGGGTGGTCCTCCGGGGCGTTGAGCGCCGTGAAGTTGTACCAGGTGGTCTCCACGAAGGGGCCGTCCTCCACGGTGTAGCCGAGGCCGCAGAAGAAGTCCTCCATCTCCTCCTCGATCTGGCTCACGAGGTGCTGCGTGCCCGCCGAGAGGCCGCGGCCGGGAAGCGTGACGTCCACGGCGTCGGCCGCGATGCGCGCCTCCATCTCCCGGTGCTCGAGCTCGGCGCGGCGCTTGTCGATGGCCTGCTCGAGCTGCTCGCGCGCCTCGTTGGCGAGCTTGCCCACCTGCGGGCGCTCCTCGGGCAGAAGCGAGCCCATCGAGTGCAGGATCTGGGTGAGCGACCCCTTGCGGCCCATGGCCTTGACGCGGATCTGCTCGAGGGCGTCGAGCGATTCGGCCTCAGTGACGCCCTTGAGCGCAGCGTCCTGGATGCCGCGCAGCTCATCGATGACTGACATCTGCCATACCCCTTCCATGCATAAACGAAAAACCGCCCTCGAGCACGCTTGCCCAAGGACGGAGTCTCCGCGGTACCACCTTGATTGGCGCGGCGGTTGTCTGGCCCGTCGTCGCCCGCTCTTCGGCCCGTGTCGTGGGCCTCACGGCTTCCCTACTCAGCCCGACGCCCGCATCCGTTGCCGCATGCGAGGCTCGGCCGCCGTTCAGGTCGCGGCTCGTGAGTGAACCCCTGCCTCCAGCCCGCGCGGACGCCTCCCAGCCAAGGGCGCCCTCTCTCGTGCGCGGACGACGCGGACGCAAGGCCTCTCCGTCATCGCCTGCGTGCAAGGATAGCACGACTGCCCCGCCCGGCGGCCGCGCCGGGACGCCTTGCTTCGAATCGGTGCCCCGGGCCGCGGCAGGCTAGAGCATGCCTGCGGCGCCGGCGCCTGCCTGGTAGGTGACGCCGTCCTTGAACAGCTCGTAGTACTGCGCCGCCCACAGGTCCTCGCGCAGGCTGCTCGCCGAGCTCGTCTGGTCCTGCTCATACCAGGTGCCGTCGGAGGTCTGGTAGCCCGAGAGGTTGATGTTGGGGATGCCCTCGCGCAGCACGAGCTCGGCCTTCTGGTAGTCCGAGAGCGGCGCGCCGATGAGCTGCATGAGGTAGGCGCCCAGGTAGTTCGTGCTGATCTCGGTGTCGCCGTTCAGCTGGCTCACGCCGGCGACGTCGTAGTTGGCCCAGATCATGAGCGAGGTCTCGCGGGTGCGCTGCTCATGCGCGTTGGCGTCGGACTCTTCCGGATACATGAGCTCGTTGTACTGCGAGGCGATCTTGGGCTGGTGGTCGCCGAAGAACACGACCACGACCGGCCGGTCGAGCTCGGAGAGCTCGTTGATGAAGCTCTCGAGCGCCTGGTCGGAGATGTCCACGAGCGCGAGGTACTCGTCGAGCTCCGGGTCGTCCGTGCCGTCCACCGTGTAGTGCTTCATGTCCGTGAGCAGGCCTGTGTCGTAGCTCGAGTGGTTCTGCATCGTCACGTCGAAGATGAACTGGGGCGAGTCGTCGCTCTTCAGGAGCTCGAGGATCTTGTCGTAGGTCGCGGCATCGCTCACCTTGCCACGGACGCGGTCGGCGCCCACGAAGTCCTGGAGGTCGAGGAACGAGTCGAAGCCCATGTTGGAGTAGACGACGTCGCGGTTCCAGTTCGTGCCGTAGTTGGGGTGCATGGCCGTCGTCGTGTAGCCGAGCGCGTTGAACTGCGCGGCCAGGTTGTCCACGCCGGAGAGGTTATAGACCATGTAGGGGTACACGCCGTTGCCCAGGAACGCCATGCTCGTGCCCGTGAGGAACTCGAACTCGGTGTTGCAGGTGCCGGCGCCGTACGGCGAGACGGAGAGGGTGCCGTTCACGATCGCGCCGTCGTAGGAGCTGAGCCACGTGGGGCCGGTGTATGCCCCGCCGAGGTCGTTGTATATGGACATGTCGCAGAAGCTCTCGTTCATAATCGCGATCACGGTCGGCTTCTGGGAGGCGAACTGCGCCTCGGCGGCCGTGCGGCTCTCCTCAGTCCCGAGCGTGCTGTCGTAGGTAGAAGCATATTCCGAGATGGTCTTCTCGGCGGACTTGTTCGAGTAGCCCTCCGGCTTGCTGGGCTTGAGGTCCTGGATGCTGGTGATGAAGGCGGTGAGGAAGCCCTGGCGCCAGTAGCTCGCGAGCGGCGCCCAGCCGCCCACGACGATTCCGAAGGTGTCGGTGAGGTTCACCTTCATGATGCCCACGCCCGTGCCGAGGGCCAGGACCACGGCAAGCACCACGTTGACGACGGCCGTGCGCGCACGGGACCCGCCCTCGCGCTTCCTCACGACGGGCGTGAGCGAGAGCATGAGGACGACGGCCATGGCGAGCGCGAGGGCGCGCACGACATTGACGTCGACGCTGTAGGTGTAGGTGCCGCTCACGGCCGCGGCGGTGCCGATGGAGAAGATGTCGGAGACCATGATCGGCTGGCCCTTGAACGAGACCACGAAGTACTCGGCGAGGCCGGCCACGAACAGCAGCGCCACCACGATGGGCGCGCCTGCGCCGCCGCGCTGGAAGAGCAGGTGGAACACGGCCATGAACAGGAAGACGACCACGATCTCCACGAGCATGCCCCACAAGTTGAAGCTCGTGAGGTACGGGTTGGAGGGCATCTCGATGGCCACGAAGGCGAGGTAGGCGCCGAGCACGAGCATGCCGAGCTCGATGACCCAGGGATGGCGCGTCTTGGCGAGCCGCTCGCGGATAGGGGCGCGCCAGAGCGAGACGACGGCGCCCGCCACGAGCACGACGTTCAGCAGAAGCCAGCTCAGCACCGTGGTGCTCACGAGGCCCTTGGCCATGTAGAAGCAGCTGAAGCAGCACAGGGCGAGGAAGACGGCGCTCCATGCCCACGAGCTCGGACGCAGCTTCGAGGGGACATGGGGAGCGCCCTCCGCGCTGCGTGCGACGTAGACGTAGTAGGCGATGATGGCGACGATGGCTGCGAGCGAGATGCCGATCATGGGTGCGTAGCGTCCTTCCTAGCCTGCCTGGATGCCAGCCGGGCGCGCCGAGGCGCGCTGGCTCTGCCGAAGCCATAAGGATATGACGTGTTCGCGAGGTTGTTCCCGCAAGAGGGAAAAGCCATCCAATCTGTTGAAATCAACACATGTTGAAGAATTCTCGACGGAGCGAGCGGACCGCGGCATGGCGGCAGCGATGCGACGGCATCGCGAAGGCGCCGATGGCAAGGCAGATGGCAGGTCGGATATGGCGTCCGCGATGCGATGGACCCCTAGAGGACCCCGGCGAGCCGAAGCGCCTCGAAGGCCGAGCCGAAGATCCCGGCATCGTTGCCGAGCGCCGCGGCCACGATGGGCGTGTCCTTGCACGAGGGCAGCGCATGGAAGCGGTAGCGCTCGCGCAGCCCGTCGCCGAAGACGTCGAACGAGCCGGAGACGCCGCCCCCTATGACGAAGAGCTCCGGGTCCACCACGGCGGAGACGTCCGCGAGGCAGAGACCGAACCTGTCGCACATCTCGCGCACGACAGCACGTGCCTCCTCGTCTCCACGCTCGAAGGCGGAGAACACCGCCAGGGCGCCGGAGGAGACGTCGGGCTCGGGCCGCCCCGCGCGGGCGCAGCCCTCCCGATACATGCGCACGATGCCGGTGGCGCTCGCGTACTGCTCGGCGCATCCGCGCTTGCCGCAGGTGCACGCGACGGGCTCGTCGGGGTTGACGCAGATGTGGCCTATCTCGCCGCCCGCGCCGTGGGGGCCCACCACAACGTGTCCGCCCACCACGATGCCCGATCCCACGCCCGTGCCCAGCACGACGTGGCAGAAGGAGTCGGCGCCGCGCGCCGCGCCCTGCCACATCTCGCCCAAGGCGGCAGCGTTGCCATCGTTCAGCACGCAGGTGGCCGTGCCGGGAAAGCGCCTGCCCAGGGCCTGCCTCAGGCCGGTGACGTCGATGTCGATGTTGTAGTGCATGACGTGCGTGCCGTCGGGAAGGACCGAGCCAGGCGTGTCCAGCCCGATGCCCGCGACGCTCGCGGGAGCTACGCCGTTGCGCTCCAGGAGCCCCTGCAGGGCGTCGCCCACGCGCGAGAAGGCATGCTCGCCGACGAGCGTGCCGGTCGTGGTGGAGAGGCGGTCCAGGAGCCTCCCCTCGGCGGACACGAGCCCGCACTTGATGTTCGTGCCTCCGACGTCGCAGCCGAGCGCGACGGCATCCCCTGCTCCCATCGAAGCCTCCCTAGCAGCCGCGGGCGATGGCCTTGCGCACGAGCGCGTCCAGCGTGGAGGCCATGTCGAGCCCCGCCGCCTCCACGGCCATGGGGACGAGCGAGGTCTCGGTGAGGCCCGGGAAGGTCTTCAGGTCCATGATGCGCACCTTGCTCCCGTCCCATATGAGGTCTACGCGGGCGAGGTCGCGGCAGTCGAACGCCTCGAACACGTCGAGGGCGGCGCGCCTCACCGCCTCGCGGGCATCGGCGGCGTCCATGCTGCCCGATGCCAGCGACTGGTCCCGGGCCGGGCAGAAGTAGTCCACGCGCTCGGGATTGGTGCGGGCGTCGGTGTCGTAGAGGCCCTCGTGGGCATGGATCTCCACCTCGGGCAGCACCTGCGGGCCGTCGTCGAGCTCGAGGACGGTGCACGAGAGCTCGGCGCCCTCGACCCACTCCTCGATCATCACCACGTCGTCGTAGGCGAGCGCGGTCATGATGGCCTCGCCGAGCTGCGACTCCTCGTCCACCTTGGTCACGCCCATGGCAGACCCGCCGTGCGCGGGCTTCACCGCGAGCGGGAAGCCGCTGCCGATGCGGCCGGCGACCAGGTCGAGCGCCGCGGCCGCCCCCAGGTCCTTGAAGGCGCCCATGGGAAGGGCCACCTCGGCCGGCCAGATGGCGTCGGACTCCTCCGCCGAGAACGTGCGGCGCATCACGAACGGCGTGTCGGGCTTGTTCCAGGCGGCGCGGCACACGGCGGCGCGGCTGCCCACGTAGGGGATGCGCAGGAACTCGAGGAGCGCGGGGACCGCGCCGTCCTCGCCGCCGGCGCCGTGCAGGCACACGAAGGCGGCGTCGGGCCGCTCCGAGCGCAGGGTGTCCACCAAGTGCTCGTCCGCGTCGAGCGGAAGCACCTCGTAGCCGTCGCGCGCGAGCAGGTCGCACACGAGCTTGCCGCTCCTGAGCGAGAACTTGCGCTCGAATGACGTGCCGCCCATGATGACGGCGACCTTCGTGCTCTCGGTGGCCATGGCTGCCTACCTTCCGTTGCGGACGAACAGGGTCTTCGGGGCGTCGTGATGGGCGCCGATCTGGGCGGAGGGCTCCGGCTCGGGAAGCGCGCCCGCCGCGAGGAACGCGCGATAGAGGTCCATCCTGTCGGACACGACGTCGGAGAGCCGCGCTATGGCCTCGCGGATCTTCTCCGGCTTCTCGTAGCAGAAGGCGAGCCGCATGGAGCTCTTGCCACGGCCGTCGGGGAAGCAGTTGCGTCCCGGCACGTAGGCCACGCCGCGCTCGAGGGCCACCGACATCATCTGGTCGGTGTCGAAGTAGGGCGGCAACGTGAGCCACACGAAGAAGCCGCCCTTCGGCCACGACCACTCGACCTCGGGGCCGAAGCTCTCGGCGAGGGCGTCGAGCATGGCGTCGCGCCGCTCGTGGTAGACGTCCTTGATCTTCTCGAGCGTGGCCTTCCAGTCCGTCCTCGTGAAGTAGTACTCGGCCATGACCTGCGAGAGCGAGCTCACGCAGAGCCCCGCCCCCTGCAGGCACAGGTTCACGTGGGCGAGCATGGGCTTGGGGGCCACCATCCAGGCCAGGCGAAGCCCCGGGGCGAAGATCTTCGAGGTGGTGCCGAGGTAGATGACCGAGGGGTCCATGGACTTCATCGGCGGGACGTGCTCGCCCTCGTAGCGCAGCCGGCCATACGGGTCGTCCTCGACCAGCGGGATCTCGTACTCGTGCGAGAGCTCGATGAGGCGGCGACGGCGCTCGAGCGAGAGCGTGACGCCCGTGGGGTTCTGGAAGTTGGGGATGGTGTAGATGAACTTCGCGCCACGCGGGCCGAGCCTCTCGAGCGTCTCCTCGAGCAGGTCCATGCGCATGCCGTCCTGGTCCATCTCGACGCACACGATGTTGGGCTCGTAGGCCGAGAACGCCTGCAGGGCGCCCAGGTAGGTGGGCCCCTCGCAGATGATCGTGTCGCCCGGCTGCAAGAACGCGCGGCCGAGGAAGTCGAGGCCCATCTGCGAGCCGGCGAGCAGGATCATCTCGTCCGGGGAGACGTCGATGCCGTTCTCGGCAAGCATCTCGCACACGATCTCGCGCATCTGGATGCGCCCGTCGGAGCCGCCGTACTGCAGCGCCTTGGGGCCCTCCTCCAAGATCATGCTGCGCGCGCACTCGGCCACCTCGTCCAGAGGCAGGCTTGAGATGTCCGGCGAGCCGCCCGAGAGGCCGATGACGTTGGGACGCGACACGGCGGCGAACAGGTCGCGCACGGCGGAGTGCCTGAGGTGGTCCATGCGCGGGGCATAGGTGCCCTCCCAGGCGTCGAATGTGAGTCTGCTCGATGGCATCGCAGATCGCCCTCCCTCGCGTCCGGCCGCGCCGACGACTCTGCTTGCCCATGCCGGACGACCCCTTGGCGATACACTCTAGGACAAGATAGCCCAGCCACAGCGATGGCGCATAGGAGGCAACCTCATGAACGACGGACCTCGTCCCACGACCGCGACGCCCGAAGCCGAGCCGGACGTGGCGACCGAGCTAGCCGAGCTTGACGAGCTGGAGCGCAGGCTCTACTCGCTCGGCTACGGCATGACCCAGATCTCGTTCGCCGGCGAGACGAGCGATCCGCCCGCCTCCGCCCCCGGGCGCGCCGAGGCGCTGGCCACGCTCGACGAGATGGCCCATGGCCTGCTCTGCTCGGAGGAGACGGGCCGCCTCCTCGAAAGGCTCTCGTCCAAGGCGACCGAGCTCGACGCGACGCACGCGGCCGAGGTGCGCGTGCTCTCGCGCGACCGCAGGCGCGAGGCGAACGTGCCCGCCAAGGAGGCGGCCGCCCTCACGCGGCTCACGAGCGAGGCGGAGGACGTGTGGCGGCGCGCCAAGCGCGCGGACGACTGGGCGTCGTTCGAGCCCTACCTGGACCGCCTGGTGGAGATGCGAGGGCGGCTCGCCGGCTACGTGGACGATTCGCGCGACCCCTACGACGTGCTGCTCGACGAGTACGAGCCCGGCTCCTCGCGCGAGCTCTACGACGCCTTCTTCGAGCAGACGAAGGCCTGCGTCGTGCCGCTCCTGGCCGACGTCAGGCACGCGGGCCAGGTGAGCCGCGCCTGCGTGGAGGGCACCTTCGACGCTGAGCGACAGCTCGAGCTCGGCAGGGACGTCGTGGAGGCCGAGGGCCTCGACATGGACGGGCTCACCATCGCCGAGACCGAGCATCCCTTCTCGGACTGCACGAGCTCCCGGCACACCTTCATCGCCACGCACGTCTATCCCGACGACATCATGAGCAACGTGTTCTCCATGCTCCACGAGGGAGGCCACGTCCTCTACATGGCCGGGGTCGATCCCGCCTACGACTACACCTGCCTGCGCGACGGCACCTCGAGCGGCATGCACGAGGCCCAGTCACGCTTCTTCGAGAACGTGGTGGGACGCTCCGAGGCCTTCACGCCCGTGCTGCTCGGCCTTCTGCGCAGGCGCTTCCCGGAGCGCTTCGCGGACGTCTCGCCCACAGAGCTCTGGCTCGCCGCGAACAGGGTGGAGCCCTCGCTCGTGCGCACCGAGGCCGACGAGCTCACCTACCCGCTGCACATCATCGTGCGCTACGAGATCGAGGAGCTGCTCTTCTCGGGCGAGGCCAAGGCGGCCGACGTCCCCGGCCTCTGGGCCGACCGCATGGGCAGCTACCTGGGCGTCGAGGTCCCGAACGACTCCCTCGGCGCGCTGCAGGACACGCATTGGTCGTGTGGGGACTTCGGCTACTTCCCCACCTACGCCCTGGGCGGCGCCTACGGGGCGCAGCTCCTGGACGCGATGGTGGGCTCGGGCGTGGACTTCGAGGGCGCGCTGGCCGCAGGCGACCTGGCACCCATTCGCGGCTGGCTGCGCGAGAACGTGTGGCGCTTCGGGCGCTCGAAGGACCCGGCGCAGATCATCTCCGATGCCTGCGGCGCGCCCTTCGACGCGAGCCATTACACGCGCTACCTGCAGCGGCGCTTCACGCGCGTCTACGGGCTGTAGGGAGGGCCCATGCGAGCCGTGGTGCAGAGGGTGCTCCGCTGCGAGGTGAGCTCGGGCGGCAAGACGGTGGGCTCCTGCGGGCCGGGGATATGCGTGCTCCTCGGCGTGGCCGAGGGCGACGACGAGCGGACGGCCCAGCGCCTCTGGGCCAAGGTCCGCGACCTCAGGATCTTTCCCGACGACGCCGGCAGGACGAACCTCTCGCTTGCCGACGTGGACGGCGAGGCCTGCATCGTGAGCCAGTTCACCCTTCTGGCCGACGTCCGCCATGGCAGGAGGCCGTCGTTCACGGCGGCCGCAGAGCCAAAGATGGCGCGAAGGCTCTACGAGCTCTTCTGCGAGCTGGCCGAGCAGGACGTGGCCCATGTGGGCCGCGGCGCCTTCGGCGAGCACATGGAGGTGAGCCTCGTGGGCGACGGGCCGTTCACGATAGTCATCGACACCGACGAGCTGCCCGTCCCGAAGGCCTAGTCCGAGCCCTGCTGCCTCTCGCCGCCTGCGCCCTGGCCGCCGTTGCCGAAGCCCCTGTGCCGACGGCGCGGCCGAGGCTTGCGCTCTGCCTCCCCGCCGTGCTCGGCGGAAGCCTGCCTCTCGCCGCCCTGCGCCTGGCCGCCTCCCTGCGCCGGGCGGGACGTCTGGCCTCCCCTGTCGCCCGGATGGCGACGCCTGGTGCGGGGCTTGGGCGCGGCCTGCCCTTCGGCGGTCGCCTTCTCGCCCCTCTTGGCCTGGCCCTTGGCGCCCTCCTTGCCGGAGCCGCCCCGCTTGGGGCCGCCTTGCTTGGCGCCCGCCTCGCCCTTCTGCTGCGGCGACGATGCCTGCCCCTGCTGGCCGCCCTTGCCGCCCGAGCGGCGACGGCGACGGCGCTTCGGCTTGTCCGCGCCCTCCGCGGCATCGCCTGCGGCCGCGGACTTGGCGCCGGATTCGGCCTCCGCCTCGGGCCCATGGCGCCTCTGGGAGCGCTTGCGCTGGCCCTGCTGGCCCTCCGAGGCGCCTTCCTCCCTCTGGGAGGAGGACCTGCGGCGCTTGCGGCGCGGCTCGACGAAGATGTCCTCGCTCTGGTACTCCTCGGCGGGGACGACCCCGTTGGCGCGGTCGATCTCGGCCAGCGCCATCTTCACCTCCGGGGAGTCCAGCGCCTCGAGCGCGTCGCGCGTCACCGTGTCGGGGCGGCAGGGACATCCGAGCTCCTCGGACTTCTTGTGAGCCGCCTCCGACGCCGTCATCGACGCGAGGGCGACGCGGATCTGCTTGCCGTTCTCAACGCGCAGGACGAGCTCCTCCTTGGGGGTGTCGTACTCGACGATCTTGGCCTTGCCCAGGGGCGTGTCTATGACGGCGTTCTTCTTCGGCGCGCGCTGCTTGAAGTCGCGATAGGCCTCGAACTCGTAGCGCAGGCAGCACATGAGGCGTCCGCAGACGCCCGAGATCTTCGACGAGTTGAGCGGCAGGTCCTGCTCCTTGGCCATGCGGATCGAGACAGGCTCGAACTGGGTGCCGAAGCGCGCGCAGCAGAGCTCCTGGCCGCAGTGGGCATAGCCGCCCACGAGCGCCGCCTCCTCGCGCACGCCGATCTGGCGCATGTCGATGCGCTCGTGGAGGGTGCGCGCCATCTCGCGCACGAGCTGGCGGAAGTCCACCCGCTCCTCGGCGGCGAAGTAGCACACGGCCTTCTCGCCGCCGAACAGGTACTCCACGCCCACCGGCTTCATGTCGAGCCCGAGCTCGTCCACGAGCGAGCGGAACGTGGCCATGGCCGCGTCGCCCTTGTCCGAGAGCTCCTCGGCGCGCGCGAGGTCCTCCTCGTCGGCGACGCGAAGCACGGGCTTGAGCTCGGAGCCGTCGGTGGCGGCCTCCAGGGCGGCCTCGTCCTCCTCCACGGGGTCGTGGGTCACGAGCCCTATCTCGGTGCCGCGGGCGGTGGAGCAGATGACGTGGTCCCCTTCGATGGGATCGGCGTCGGCAGGATCGAACCAGAGGTCGCGGACGGCGTAGCGAAACCTCACCGGGACGACGGTTGGCATGTGAGAGCCTCCTTGATGGCTATGAGCATGGCCTCGAAGGCCAATTGGGGCGTGACGTTGCGGGACAGGTCCGAGGCGGCCTGGCGGCAGGCCGCGAGGGCGGCGAGCGCCCCCTGCTCGTCCGTGCCGGCGGCGAGCCTGCGCACGGCGTCCTCCACATCCGCGTTTACGATGTCCTGGCCTGCCCCGACGCGCACGAAGAGCACGTCGCGCAGGAAGGATTCCGCGGCGGCCAGGGCCTCCATCATACTCGAACGCCCCTTCGCCGAGAGCTCGCGCGAGGCGGCCTCGGAGAGGTCGCGCGCGGCCTTGGGGCTCAGGTAGTCCGCGGCCGCGTCCGCCTGCTCCTTCTGGGCGAGCCGGACGTCCTCCAGAGGCGCCTGGCAGGCGGAGACGAGCCCGCGGGCGGCCACGAGCACGTCCCAGGCGTCGTCGGCCGGAAGCTCGGCGAGCGTTCGCACCACGGTCCGCCTCAGCTCGAGGCGGGTCGGCGAGCCAAGCAGCCGGCATGCGGCCTCGGGCGTCTGCGCGACGGAGAGCGCGATGCGGGCGCGCCCGGGCTCGACGCCGGCGCGGCGCACGACCACCCGGACGGCGTCCTCGGCGGGCACCACCCGGAACGGGACCTCCTGGCAGCGCGAGGCAATGGTGGGCAGCACGGCGTCCTCGGAGCGCGCCAGGAGCACGAACAGCACGCCCGCGGGCGGCTCCTCGAGGGTCTTGAGCAGGGCGTTCGCCGCAGATCCGCGCAGAAGCTCCGCGCGGTCGAGGATGTAGGCCTTCCCCTTGGCGCGCCTGGGGGTGAGCGCGACGTCGGCGACGAGCTCGCGCACCTGCTCGATGCGGTAGCCGGCGACGCCTCCCGGCTCGACGAAGCGGACGTCCGGATGGGTGCGGTGACGCACGCGGATGCACTCGCTGCAGGTGCCGTCGCCGCCGTTGGGGCACACGACGCACATGGCCAGGGCCTCGGCGGCCTCCTCCATGCCGGCGCCCGGGGCGCCCACGAAGAGGTAGGCATGCGAGAGCCTGCCCTCCAGGACCGCATGCGCGAGGTAGTCGCGCACCCGCGGCTGCTGCTCGAAGAGGGCGTCGAGCGCCTGGGGGATGCCGCTCATCGCACGCTCCCCTCCCGCTGGCCCTCGCCCTGGGGCAGGACGATTCCCATGCCGGCGAGCACGTCGGCCACGGCGGCGAGCAGGCGTGCATGGACCTCCTCGACGCTCCCGTCGGCGTCCACCACGCGTACGCGCTCCGGCTCCTCGGCGGCGAGCCTCAGGAAGCCCTCGCGCACGCGGGCCTGGAAGCCGAGGCCCTCCGCCTCCAGTCGGTCCGCACCCTGCGCCGTCGCTCGGGAAAGCGAGCGCGCCGGGTCCATGTCGAGCACGACCGTGCGGTCGGGGACGATGCCGCAGCTGCCGATGGCGTTAGCCTCGCGGACGAGGCGCTCGTCGATGCCGCGGCCGCAGGCCTGGTAGGCGAAGGTGGAGTCGTAGAACCTGTCGCAGAGCACCACCATCCCGCTCGCCAGCGCAGGCTCGATGCGCTCGCGCACGAGCTGCGCGCGGGCCGCCTCGTAGAGCAGAAGCTCGCACTCGTCCGCCATCCCCGCGTTCGCGGGGTCGAGGAGCACGGAGCGTATACGCTCGGAGAGCTCGGTGCCGCCGGGCTCCCTCAGGCGCACCACGTCCGCCCCGGCCGCCACGAGGTCGGAGGCGAGCAGCGCGGCCTGGGTCGTCTTGCCCATGCCGTCGGCGCCCTCGAGCGTCAGCAGGATGCCACGCGCGGCGCCCATCTACGAGGACGCCTTCTTGCGCGAGCCCGTGCGCGACCCTCCGCGCGAGCCTCCGCGGCCGCCCGAGCGCGACCGGCCACGGCCGGACTTCTCGTCCTTCTGCTTGGCGGGGCAGTCCATGTTCACGCAGATCTTCCAGGGGCCGCGGGCCGTGTTCACAATCACCATCGGCGCGCCGCACGCCGGGCACGTCTCTCCCGTGGCCTCGAGCTTGCCGCGCTGGGGAAGCGGGTAGCTGGTGCCGCACTCGTCGTAGTTGGTGCAGCGTATGAAGCGCTTGCCGGTGCGTTCGGACTTGTGGGCCACCAGGTCGCCGTGCCTGCCGGCCTCCTTGCAGGCCTTGCACTCCCCCACGATGAGGTCGGGCTCGCGGTTCGTGGGGCATGCGGGGTTCACGCAGGTCTCGTAGGCGCGGCTGCGGAAGGGATGCACCTTCACGCGCGGGGCTCCGCACTCTGGGCACACCCCAGCCTCGCCCTCGATGGGCTCGATGCGCCCGTTGGGCACGGGGTAGGTCACGTCGCAGTCGGGCCAGCCCATGCAGCCGATGAAGCTCCCGCGCGTCTTGGCGGAGGTCTTCACCACGAGGTCCTTGCCGCACTTGGGGCACACGCCCACCTTCGCGTCGGCCGTGACGGCATCCGCTATGGCGTTGCCGAGGTCCTCCTTGTGCTCGATGAGCCCGTCCATGAGCGAGGCGAGCAGCTCGCGCGAGTGCTCCACCACCTCGCCTTGGGTCTCCTCGCCGTCGGCCACCTTGTTCATGTCGTCCTCGAGCTCGCTCGTCATGGAGGGCGTCGTGATGTGGGGCGCGTACTCCGAGAGCGCGTCGATGATCGCCATGCCCAGCTGGCTCGGCTCGATCGGGTCGTTCTTGAGGTACTTCACCTGGTAGAGGCGCTCGATGATCGAGGCGCGCGTGGACTTGGTGCCCAGGCCCTGCCGCTCCATCTCCTGCACGAGTCGGCCCTGGCTGTAGCGGGCGGGGGGCTCCGTCTGCTTGGCGGCGAAGTCGCAGGACTCGACTGTCACCTGCTGGCCACGCTCGAGGTGCGGGAGCTGCTCGTCCTTCTTGAGGCCGAAGGGGTAGATGGCGCGGAAGCCCGGCTGCGTGAGCACGTCTCCCGTCGCCTGGAAGGGCTCGCCGGCGATGTCGAGCCCCACCTTGGTGCCCTGGATCGTGGCCGGGCCCATGAGGGTGGCCAGGAAGCGGCGGGCGATGAGGTTGTAGAGCTTCCACTCCGCCGGCTGCAGGGAGTCCGGCGAGGCGGCAGCCGTGGGATGGATGGGCGGGTGGTCGGTCGTCTCCTGCTTGCCGCGGGTGGGATGCATGGGCCCCGAGAGGATCTGTTGGCATGCCTTGGAGTACTGCGGCACGGCGGAGAGCGCCTTCACGGTGCCGCGCAGGTCGAGCGAGGAGGGGCAGACGGTGTTGTCCACGCGCGGATAGGAGATGAGGCCGCTCATGTAGAGCGACTCGGCGAGCCTCATCGTGCGCGCCGGCGAGATGCCCTCCGCCGCCGCGGCCGCCTGCAGCGACGTCGTGTTGAAGGGGGCAGGCGGGCGCTGCTGACGCTCCTTGAGCGCGACCTCGCGCACCGTGGCGGTCGTGGCGCCGTCCACCTTGGCCCAGGCGGCGTCGGCCGCGGCCTTGTCCTTGAAGCGTGCGGTGGCATGCGTCGCCTTGAAGCCGATGCCCTCCGCCTCGAGCGCGGCGGTAATGACCCAGTAGTCCTCGGGGACGAACGCCTGGCGCTCGCGCTCCTTCTCCACGACGAGGGCGAGCGTGGGCGTCTGCACGCGACCGGCGGAGCGCACGTTGCCCAAGCCGCCGAAGCGGGCCATGGTGAGGTAACGCGTGAGCACGGCGCCCCAGATGAGGTCGATGTACTGGCGGCTCTCGCCGGCGTCGGCGAGGTCCTGGTCGAGCTCCACGAGGTTCGAGAATGCGTGCTCGATCTCGCCCTTCGTGAGGGCGGAGTAGCGGGCGCGGCTCACGGGAGCCTCGGGCGCCACCTCGCGGATCTCGTCCAGGGCGTCCGAGCCGATGAGCTCGCCCTCGCGGTCGAAGTCCGTGGCGATGACGATGCTGTCGGCCTTCTTGGCCAGGTTCTTGAGGGCGCGGATGATCTGCTTCTCGGCCGGCTGCTTCTCGATGGGAGACCACACCAGGTACGGGAGGCTCGCGACCTTCCACCCCTTGATGTCGATGCCGTCGGGAAGGTAGGGCTTGCGCTTGCTCTGGTAGGGCGGGCGCGCCAGCCCGTCGGGGACGTCGGCCGGCAGGTGCTTGCCGTCCTCGGTCTCCCCGTACCAGCCCTCCTTGTCGGAGAACTTGAGGGCAGGCGGGAAGTCGGGCGCCAGGATGTGGCCGCGCAGGCCGATGGTGACCCACTCCTCCCCGTCGTGGCTGAAGCGGTAGACGGGCACGGTGAATACCTTGTCGGACTTGGGCTTGCCTACGTCCGACAGCAGCTGCGCGATCTTCTCGGCGGCGTTGTTCTTCTCGGTGACGACGAGGACCACTGCCTCTAACCTCCTCGCGGTGCGCCGCGCGCACGTACGCATTGTTCGTCCAAAGCCATGCCATGGCATGCCCGAGGCGCATGAGCCCCGGAGTCGCCCGGCTCGATCGTCCGCATTGTAGCAACTACCCAAAGCGGCGCAGAGACCCTGTGCCCCATGCGGCAAAGCCGAGCGTGAGGTCGGCGTCAGGCGAGGGCGGAAATCTCACGCCGCGAGACGCGCCGCGGAGCGCGACGCGAAGCCCGCCACGAAGGGCGCCGGCCGACCGCCTCGGGCCGCCGCCGGCCGCATGTGACGCTGGCCGCTAGTCGTCGTCCTCGTCGAGGTTCTCGTAGTCCTCGCGCGTGTACTTGAGGGCCTTCCTCCCCTCGCGCGCGACGATCACGTAGCGCGCGATGAGCAGCGTCAGCTCGTAGAGGGCCACGAGCGCGGCGAACATGAGCAGCATGGTGACGGGCGAGGCGTCGGGCGTGACGATGGCGGAGAGCACCATGAGCCCCACGTAGACGTAGCGCCACTGCTTGCGCATCGTGGAGTAGGGCACGAGGTGCAGGATGCACAGGTAGAAGACCACGAGCGGCAGCTCGAAGGCGATGCCGAAGCCCACCTCGAACAGCATGATCATGTTCAGGTAGTCCTCGGCGTTTGCATAGATCTGCGCGAAGTCGTCGATCTGCTCGATCAGCCAGCCGAAGGCGGCCGGCAGGATGACGAAGTAGCAGAAGACCATGCCTATGAAGAACAGCGCGACCAGGGCCGCCACCGTCGGCACCACCCACTTGCGCTCGTTCGGCTTGAGCGCAGGCAGGAAGAACGCCATGATCTCCCAGATGATGAGCGGGGTGCACATGATGGCCGCGATGAACATGGCCACCTTGAAGCGGATCGTGAAGCCTCCAAGGGCGGTGAGCACGACGAGCTGGCCGCCGTTCGGGAGGTACTCGCGGATCGGGTCCACGAGGATGTCCACGATCGAGGGGGTCGCCTCGTACATGACGACCGCCGTGATGATGAGGGCCACGACGATGATGGTCAGGCGGCGCCTGAGCTCGCCGAGGTGGTCCATGATGGGCATGCGTGCTGGTCCTATGGGCATGGGCATGCGGCTCCCGGGCTAGGCCCTAGGCGCCCTCCCCCTCTCCAGTGCTGGCGCCTGCGCCGGCGCTCTCGCTCGCCGCAGGCTCGGTGGGATCGTCGTCGGAGAGCCCGTAGAGCGCCGCGAGGCCGCTCGCCGCCTTGGCGGAGGTCTCCTCCTTGGGCTCGGGCATCGCGCTCACCTGCTTGACGGGCTTGATGTCCTCGTCGGAGTCCACGTCGTCGGAGGGCTCGTCGGGCTTGTCGACCTTCTTCGCCTTGGCAGCCGTGCGCTCGGCCTCCATGCGCGCCTTGCGCTCGGCGAAGCTCTCGCCCGCGTGCTCGTCGGCAGCGGCGCCAGCGGAAGAAGCAGCCTGCTTGGCTGCGGACGAGGACGCCGTGCCGTTGGAGACCTTGGCGATCGTCTGGCCGGCGGCCTCGTTCATCGGGTCCACGACCTCGGTCTGGACGACCTTCGTGAAGCCCTCCTCAGCCTCGCGGAACTGCCGGATCGCGCGGCCCACGGTGCGGCCGACGCCCGGAAGCTTGTCGGGGCCGAAGAGCAGGAACCCGAACAGCAGAATCAGGAACAGTTCGTTCGATCCTATGCCGAACACGCTACCTCCCCGCCTACGCCAGCGAATCGTCGCGGACGTTGAGCTCGTCGCCCACGCCGAGCAGGTCCAGGACGCGCCTCACGTTGCGCTGCGGCCTGGAGACGACGAGCGTCGTGCCCGTCTCGGCCGCCCTGTTCGCCGCCCCCACCAGGACGCCGATGCCGGTGGAGTCGATGTAGGAGACGTCCGCCAGGTCGACGTCGACGGTGTCGGCCCCTGCCTTGAGGGCGTCGTCCACGGCATCCCGAAGCTCGGAGGCGTTCGAGACGTCGATCTCGCCCGAGACGGCGATCGTCGTGGTCGCGCCATCGCTCGTGGTGTTCATGGAAAGCTGCATCGAGAATCCCCTCTCCTATCTCACATGCCCGTGCCGGACGCGCCGCTGAGCGCGTCGGAGAGGCTCTGGGAGCTTGTGTTCGAGCCGGTCACGTCCGACGAGGAGCCCGTGGACTCGCCGAGCGACGACAGCCTCGACTGGGCATATGAGTATGCCCCATAGTCGTCGTTCGGGTCGGCCGACATCGCGTTCTCATAGCACGTCTTGGCCTGGTCCTCGTCGCCGGAGGACTCGTACATCATGCCGAGGTTCGCCCACAGCGGCCCGTAGTCCTGGCCCTTTCCCGAATCGAGGCGCTGCTGGAGCGAGCTTATGGCCCCGTCCACGTCGCCCTTGTAGAACAGGGCGAGCGCGCGGTCGGTCGCCGCGGCGTCGGAGTCGTTGAGCGCGAGGTAGCGGTCGAAGTAGCCCACCGAGAGGTCGAAGAGCTCGCTCACGTGCGTGCGCTCGTCGTCGGTCGTGGCATAGGAGGAGGCTGTATAGCCCCACTTGAGGTAGCCGTCTGCGAGCCCAAGGAGCGTCGCCAGGTCGTTCTGGTCGCTCTCGAGCTTGGTCTTGAGCTCCTCCATCTCGGGGGAATACGCGCTGTCCACCGTCTCCATGGTCATCGTGGTCGCGGCCGTGGTCGCCGCGTCGGAGCCCGTGGAGTCCTGCTCGGTCGTGGCGTCGGAGGAATCCGAGGAGGACGAGCTGGTGAGGATGGCCGAGAGCGAGGGCAGCATGAGCGAGAGGGCCATGAGCGCGGCGAACAGGACGACGATGACCTTCGTCAGCCGCTCCTTGCGCGCCTTGCGGTCGAGCGCCTTGCCCGCCTTCTCGCCGCGCCTCGCGGCGTCGCCTGCGGCAGAGCCCCGCTTGCCCTTCGCAGAGCCAGCCTCCTTCGGCCGTGCGGCCGAGGCTCGGGCCGCGGAGCGCTTGGAGGCGTTCCTGCGCCTTGTGGCTTTGCTGCTGTCAGAGCTCATGCGTGGCTGCTCCCTCGGGCTTGCCGTGCGTTCGTCCGGTAAGCATGTTCGCACCGGTCCTGCTCCGACGATAGCAGGACGCGGCCAGGACTACCTATTCTACAGAACACGCGTAGCGAGCTTGCAACCCCCGGGGCGCCTATGCGCGCAGCTTCGAGCGGATCTCGACGGCGCGGGCCGTGAGGCGGTCGAAGTCGACGTCGATGAGGAAGCCCTTGTCGCGACGGTACACGGGCTCGCCGTCGATCATCGTCATCATCAGGTCGCCGCGCGAGGCGCCGTGCACGAAGCGGGCGTTCGGGCTCGCCGACTCCTGCAGCACCGAGCTCGTGAGGTCGTACACCGCCAGGTCGGCCCGCTTGCCCACGTCGATGGAGCCCAGCTCGTCGTCCATGCCTATGGCCTTGGCGCCGCCCAAGGTGGCGAGGTGCAGCATCTGCTTGGCCGAGAGGAACGTGTCCTCGCCGTCGCCTGCCTCGTAGCGCTCGCCCGAGATGCCGCGCTCGAGCAGGAGCGTGAAGCGCATCTCGGCCAGCATGTCGGTCATTCCCGCGGCAGCGGGCGAGTTGGTGCCGAGGCCCACGGTGAGCCCGCGGTCCAGGAACTTGACGAGCGGGCTCACGCCGCACCCGAGCTTGGCGTTCGAGCGCGGGCAGATGGCGATGCGCACGTCGTTGTCGAGCAGGCGGCCGATGTCCTCGTCGTCCACGTGCACGCAGTGGATGGCCATGACGTTCGGCGCATAGAGGAGCCCCCAGTTGAGGGCATAGCGCACCGAGGAGACCCCCATCGGAAGCAGCGCGTCGGACTGCACCGGCGTGGCCCCCTGCGCGGAGTGGTAGTAGAAGGGCGTCGTGCCGTAGCGGATGAAGTCGCACTCCTCGCGCGTCCCGGCGATGTGCACCTCGATCGGAGTGCCGTCGCGGCCGTAGTCGGCGACGGCCGCCAACACGTCCGGATGCGTGAGGTAGAGCGGCCCGGGGCCGATGCCGATCTTGAGGCCGTGGCCGCGCGCCTCGTGGCGCCAGCGGTGGACGTCCTCGTCGGCCCTCTCCATGGCCGGGCCCACGTCCTCCTTCGCCTGGGCGTTCACCTCGCGGTATATGGCGCCGTGCAGGCCGGTTGCGATGCAGGCGCGCAGGCTCGCGCCCGTCGTGGTGACATCGGATATGGAGGTTATGCCGCCGCGGATGGCATAGAGCGCGCCGAGGAGGGCCGAGTCGTTCCAGTCCTCGGCCGTCATCAGGACCTCCTTGTGGTGCAAGGCGTCCTTCCACTGGGCATAGGGGACGTCGCCCACGACGCCGTTCATGAGCGAATACTCGATGTGGGTATGCGCGTTCACAAACCCCGGCACAATCACGGCCGCGCCGAAGTCCTCCACGTCGTCGTAGGGATAGCGCGCCTTGAGCTCGGCCGCCGTGCCGACGGCGTCGATGCGGCCGTCGAGCACGCGCACGCCGGCGTTGTTCAGATGGTGCTCGCCGGGGCGCAGCAGGCATTGCGCAACGAGAATCATCAAGCCCTCCTCTGCAGCTCCTGCCTCGCGCAGACGAGCCGCACGCAGGTTACGAACACGTCGAGCGCCTGGGAAAGGCCCTCGATCGACGGGAAGGTCGGGGCGATGCGGATGTTCGAGTCCTTGGGGTCGATGCCGTAGGGCCACGTGGCTCCCGCGGCAGTCATCTTAACGCCGAGCTCGGCGGCCATCCCCACGATGGCCTTCGCCGTGCCCTCCGGTCCGTCGAACGAGACGAAGTAGCCGCCGTTCGGGTGCGTCCAGCGCACGCCGTCCATGCCCGCGAGCCCCTCGGAGAGCTTGCTCTCCACGAGCTCGAAGCGCGGGCGGATGAACTCCGCCTGCTTGGCCATGTGGGCCTCGAGAGCCTCGGGCGTGGGCAGGTAGCGGGCGTGCATGAGCTGGCTCAGCTTGTCGGTGCAGACGTGCTGGACGGCGAAGCTGGCCATGAGGTCGGCCAGGTCGGCCTCGTTGGCCACCATGCAGGCCATGCCCGATCCCGGGAAGGTGATCTTTGAGGTGGAGGCGAACTCGAGCACGAGGTCGTCGGTGCCCGCGTCGCGCATGGCATCGAAGATGTCGAGCAGCCCGTCGGGCGTGTCGTTGAAGTCGTGCACGTAGTAGGCGTTGTCCCAGAAGACGCGGAAGTCGGGCGCCGCGGGGCGCAGGCTCGCGAAGCGCCTCACGCACTCGTCGGAGAACGTGATGCCCATGGGGTTCTGGTACTTCGGCACGCACCACAGGCCCTTGACGGTGGGATCGCCCTCGACGAGCTCCTCCACCACGTCCATGTCCGGCCCCTCCTCGGTCATGGGGACGGGGACATTCTCGATGCCGAAGTGCGCCGACACCCCGAAGTGGCGGTCGTAGCCGGGCGCGGGGCAGAGGAAGCGCACCTTGGGAAGCTCACGCCAGGGGGTCGCTCCGCGCAGCCCCTTCACGTAGCAGTGCGAGACGATGTCGAACATTATGTTGAGGCTCGAGGAGCCGCCCACGTACACCAGCTCCTGCGGGACGTGCAGCATGTCCGCGAAGAAGCGCCTAGCGGAGGGCAGGCCCTGCGGGCAGCCGTAGTTGCCGGCGTCGAAGCCGCCGTCGTGCAGGTCGGTCGCGGAGTCGAACAGGTCGAACATCGGCTTGGAGATGTCGATCTGGTCGGGGCAGGGCTTGCCGCGCGTCATGTCCAGCGAGAGGCCCTTTGCCTTGAGCTGCGCGGCCTCGTCCTCGAGACGTGCCACCTCTTGCGAAAGCTCCTCCATACCCATGCCAGAATAGCCAGCCATTGCCCCTCCGCATCGTCCCATGTCCTCAGGCCTGCCGACGCCCGGGCACGGCCATGCCCCGGCGTTCCGGAAAGTATATGCCACCCCTGCCCCGCGCATGCTCGCACGCCTCGCGCGTTCCGCTCCTGTTACCATGGCATGCATGGAAGAGGCATTCCTCACATCAAGCCCCGGCGCCGAGAGCGAGCTCCAGCGCCTCGTGGACTCCCTATTCGCGGACGGCTCGGAGGTCACGCAGATGGAGCTGCTGCTCCGCGCGGACTCGTTCGACCTGGACGAGGAGACCGTCGAGGTGGTGGAGCTGCTGCCGCCCGGCAGCTACACGCGCGCACGCCTCTGCGACCAGCTGAACTCCATCATCACCGCGCACGGCTGGGGCATGGTGGTGGGAACCGTCAGCTAGCGGCCCCGGCGCCGGCGTCCGTGCCGGGGCACGTCCCGGCTACTGCTTGCGCTTGACGACGCGGCGGTGCGTCTTTGCCGCCTTGCCGCCCTTGGCATCCGCCTCGCCGCCGTCGCCTTCGGCAGCCGCAACGACGCCCGGCTCGCCAGATGCGGCTGCGCCCTTGGCCTTGGCATTGCCCTTGGCCTTGCGCCTCGCCTTCGCCTCGTGCGCGATTGCCATGAACGCCATGCCCAGAAGCGACGAGGTCACCGACCCGGCGAGGATCGCGCACTTCGCGGCGAGGATGTCCTCGGCGCTCGTGAAGGCGAGCCCGCTGATGAGGATGGACATCGTGAAGCCGATGCCGCCCATGATGCCCACGACCACGATCTGGTCCCAGCTCACGCCGCGCGGCAGCTTGGAGAAGCCGATGCGGGTGAGAAGCCACGTGACGCCGATGATGCCGATCGGCTTGCCCAGCACCGCGCCGGCGTAGGCGCCGATGGCCACCGGGTTGGAAAGGACCGCACCCATGTCCACCCCCACGAGGCGGACCTGCGCGTTCACGAAGGCGAACAGCGGCAGCACGATGAAGTTCACGAACACCGACATGCTGCGCTCCACGCGCTGCAGAGGCGGCGTCACGTGGTGCATGACGCTCTCCATCTCGAACGCCTTGCTCGTCACCTCATGCTGGCCGAGCACAAGCGAGTCCTCGTCGTAGGTCTCGTCGAGCACCTTGGCCTGGCGCTGGAGCCAGGAGGAGAGCGAGGACACCTTTATGTCCGTGCGCGCCGGCAGGGCGAACGCCACGATGACGCCCGCGAGCGTGGCGTGGATGCCCGAGTTGTACATGCACACCCACAGCACGAGGCCCCATACCATGTAGTGCCTGGCACGGTAGACGTGGCCCCAGTTGAGGCAGAAGAGCACGAGCGCTGCGCCGGCGCTGGCGGCGACCCAGGCGATGTCGGGGGTGTTGCCGTAGAACACGGCGATCACGATGATCGCGAGGATGTCGTCGGCTATGGCCAGCGTCGAGAAGAACACCTTGGTGGCCGGCGCCACGCGGTCGCCGAGCAGCGACATCATGCCGAGCGCGAACGCGATGTCGGTGGCGATGGGGACGGCCCACCCGTGGACGGCGCCTCCCCAGTTCACGGCCGAGTAGATGATGGCCGGCACCATGACGCCGCCCACCGCGGCGAGCATGGGAAGCGCGGCCTGGCGCGGGTCCCGGAGCTGCCCCACCGTCATCTCGTACTTGAGCTCCACGCCCACGAGCAGGAAGAACAGCGCCATGAGGAAGTCGTTCACGAAGCCCTCGAACGAGATCTCCGAGAAGAACGAGCCGATCTGGATGCCCAGGGGCGCCTCGATCAGCTCGCGCACCACGAAGTAGGCGGGCGAGTTCGCCACGACGACGGCGAGGATCGCGCCGAACACCATGGCGGCGGCGGCGATGGTCCCGTTCGAGGTGATGCGCTTGAAGCTGTTCCTGCGCGACACGCGCCGCACCACGACGGGCTCGTTGATGATCGGCCGCCATGCGGCGGTGGTCGAGGCGGGGACCTTCCCCGCCTCGTGCGAGGCGCCTTGCGCCTTCGCCTCCGTCGTCTCGTCGGCCGTCCTCTTGCTCGTCGCGTCCTTGTCGGGTGGGGTGATGGGCATCTTCTCCGGCATGGCTACACGGAGGCGAGGATTGGGGCCGCCACCTGCTTCTTGCGGGAGAGCACGCCCGGCATCCACACGCCCTCGGGGACGTCGGCGATGCCCAGGCCCTTCTGCGCGGCCTCGGTGTCGCCGCACATGAGCACCTGGCTGCCCTCCTCGATGATGTCGGTCACGCACAGGACGAGCCCGTCGGCGCCCTTCTCCTTGCGATAGGCCTCCATGGCCTCGCGCAGCGCGGGGAGCTGGTCGAGCGCCGTCTTCTTGTTGACCGTCTCGTACTGGCCGATGAGCAGGCGCTTGTCGCCCACCTCGAACTCCTTGATGTCCGTGGAGACCATCTTGTCGGGCGTGAGCGCGGGACGCGCGTCGAAGAGCGCCATGCCGAAGGCCATGGGGTCGAGGCCGAGGTCGGCCGAGATCTCGGAGACGAATGCGCGGTCGCGGTCGGTGGCGGTGGGGCTCTTGAGCATCACCGTGTCGGTGAGCATGGCGGCGAGCAGGCACCTCTTCTGCTCCTTGGTGGGCTCCACGCCGTAGCAGGAGAACAGGTAGTACACGATCGAGCAGGTGGAGCCCCACGGCAGGCAGACGTAGAAGGCCGGCTGGACCGTGTGGAAGTCGCCGATGCGATGGTGGTCGACCGCGCCGAGGACGTCGGCGTTGTAGAGGCCATCGACCGACTGGACGGACTCGTTGTGGTCGCACAGCAGCACCTTCTGGCGCGGCTCGCCCTCGGCAGGCTCGGGGATGGACCCTAGGAGCTCGGGCTCCTCGAAGCCGCACTCCTCGAGGACCTTCTTCGTCTCGGGAGGCACGGGGCCGAGCCTGCGCGCAATGTAGTGGTTTCCGTCATCGGTTGCGTTCAGGAGCTGTGCGAGGACGACGGATGATAGGATTGCGTCGTTGTCAGGATTCTTGTGACCGAAAAGGTAGATGGTGCTCATTCCGTCTCCTTGGTTGGGAACTCGGATGCCTGCATAAGCAACGGCCTGCGCCGCAGACCGCCTTCTAATATTATCAACGACTCGTAGGGGGCGTGAAAGGTGCGCGGCCAGAAGACAGCCATAATAACGGACTCGGGCACCGACGTCCCCGAGGCGTTCGTGCGCAGCCACGGCATCCGCGTCGTCCCGCTCAACATCTCCTACTCGAACGGCGACCACTACCGCGCGGGCGTGGACATCTCCGAGAAGGACATCGTGGACCGCCTCGACGTCGAGGTCCCCACGACGAGCCTCCCCTCGCCCGAGGCCATCCTGGGCGCCTTCGAGCAGGCGCGCGACGAGGGTTGCGACTCCGCCGTGTTCGTGGGCATCTCCTCCGGCCTCTCCGCCACCTGCGACACCGCGCGCCTCGTGGCCTCGCACGTCGAGGGCATCCGGACGGCCGTCGTGGACACCCTCTCCATAGGCGTCGCCGCCGGCATGGTGGTCATGGCAGTAGCCGAGATGCTCGAGGAGGGCCTTGCCTTCGAGCAGACGATCGCTGCGGCGGAGCGGCTCGTCGAGCGCACGAAGGTGTTCTTCTGCGTGAAGGACCTCACCTGGCTGCACAAGGGCGGCCGCATCGACCAGATGACCTACCGGCTCGGCAGCATGCTCAACGTGAAGCCGATCATCTGGTGCGACGAGGAGGGCCACTACCGCACCTACAAGAAGGCACGCGGCTGGGACCGCGCCCTCGACCAGCTGGTGAGGTGCCTCAAGCCCTTCGCCAGGCAGGAGCAGGAGGTGCGCGTGGCCGTGGCCTGCACGTCGGCATGCGACTGCTTCGACGCCATGGACGAGCGCATCGGCCGCGAGCTGGACAACGTGTGCGAGATGATCCACTCGCACATCTCGGCGGCCCTCGTCGTGCACACGGGCCCCGAGCTCGTGGGCCTGGGCATCCAGCCCGACTGGCACGCCCTCGCCTAGGCGCCCCTCGCCGCCCGAGCGGCATGCCGCCCGGGCGCGGCCTTGGGCTAGCCCTCCACCTTCACGATGGGCGCGAAGCCTTTCATGAGCTTCTTCGTCTTGCCCGTGCGCGAGAAGCGCACCTCGATGGTGTCGCCGGAGGCGGCGGTCACGACGCCCGGGCCGAACGTCTTGTGCACGATGCGGTCGCCCGGCGCGAAGCTCTCCTTGGCCTTGGCGGCGTCGCGCTGGATGCCGCGGGAGGCACCGGTGCGCGAGGGGGCGTTCGTGGAGCGCGTGGCCTGGCCGAACACATGCCCGCCGTACATCTCCGACCCCCTTCCGGAGCCGTAGGTGCCGTGGCGGTCGCCGCGCTTCTCCCAGCCGGTGCCCGAGAGCCCGGCGGAGCCCACGCCCACGAGCTCGAGGTGCTCCTCGGGGATCTCGTTCACGAACCGGCTGCGTGGGTACGCCTGCGTGGAACCCCAGGTCCTGCGCGTCGCCGCGTACGTGAGGTAGAGGCGCTCGCGGGCGCGCGTTATGGCCACGTAGGCCAGGCGGCGCTCCTCCTCGAGCGAGGCGGGATCGGCGTTGTAGGAGGCATGCGGGAAGAGGCCCTCCTCCATGCCGGACACGAACACGACGGGGAACTCCAGGCCCTTCGCCGAGTGGATCGTCATCATCGTCACGGCGCTCGAGGAGCCGGCAAGCGAGTCCAGGTCGCTCCTGAGCGCGAGCCATTCCAGGAAGGCGGGCAGCTTCTCGGCCGCCACCTGCGGCCGTCCCGGCTCCTGCGCCGCGGCGTCCTGCGCGGGCGATACGGCCGCGGGCCCTGTGGCCATGACGCCGGGCTGCACGTCTCCCGCCACGGCGGCGGCCCTCAGCTCCGCGAGGCTCTCGAGCGTCTCGGCGGCGTCCTCGTGGGTCTCGTCGAACTCCTGCGCCACGCCGTAGAACTCGCGGATGTTCTCGATGCGGCTGTCGGCCTCCACCGTGTGCTCGGCCTCCAGAGCCTGGATGAGGCCGGAGCCCTCCACGATGGCCTCCACGACGTCGGAGAGGTCGCCCGTGTAGGTGCGGCCCGCCTCTATGACGGAGCTGAACGAGGCGAGCGCCGAGCGCACCTTGGCGCCCAGGAGGCCTCCCTCCGCCACGCAGGCCTGGGCGGCGGCGAACAGCGAACAGCCGTTCTCGGAGGCGTAGTCGCGCAGCTTGCCGATGGAGGTGGAGCCTATTCCGCGGCGCGGAGTGTTGATGATGCGCTCGCAGCTCACGTCGTCGTCGGGGTTGAGCACGAGCTTGAGGTAGGCCATGACGTCGCGAATCTCGGCGCGGTCGAAGAAGCGCGTGCCGCCCACGATCTTGTAGGGCACGCCGGCGCGCAGGAACATGTCCTCGAGCACGCGGGACTGCGCGTTGGTGCGGTAGAAGAGGGCCACGTCGTCGTAGCTCCTGCCGGCCTCGTGAAGCCGCTCTATCTCGCCGGCGATCCAGCGGCCCTCGTCGCGCTCGTCCGCAGCCTGGTACACGCGGATCCTCTCGCCGTCGCCCGCGTCGGTGAACAGGCGCTTGGGCGTGCGGCGCGAGTTGTTGGCCACCACGGCGTTGGCCGCCGCGAGGATGTGGCCGGTGGAGCGGTAGTTCTGCTCGAGCTTCACCACGTGGGCGTCGGGGTAGTCCTTCTGGAAGTCCAGGATGTTCTGGATGTCGGCCCCGCGCCACGAGTAGATGGACTGGTCGTCGTCGCCCACCACCATGAGGTTCCTGCTCGCCCGCGCGAGCAGGTTGGTGATCATGTACTGCACGCGGTTCGTGTCCTGGTACTCGTCCACCGAGATCTGCTGGAAGCGCCTCTGGTAGCGGTCGAGCACGTCGGGGTTCCTGCTCAGCAGCGCATAGGCGTTCACCAGCAGGTCGTCGAAGTCCATGGCGTTGGCGCGCATGAGGCGGCGCTGGAGCTCGGAGTAGACGCGCGCCGCCTTGGCCGTGGAGGGGTCGGAGGCGCGGTCGGAGAGCTCCTCGGGGCCCACCATCGCGTTCTTGGCCGACGAGATCTTCGAGCGGATCATGTTGAGCGGGAACTGCTTGGGGTCTATGTCCGCGTCGCTCATGATCTGGCGCACCAGGCGGCGCGAGTCGTCGTCGTCGTAGATGGTGAAGTTGTCGCGATAGCCCAGCCGCTCGGCGTCCTCGCGCAGCATCCTCACGCACATGGCGTGGAAGGTGCACACCCACATGCCGCGCGTGCCGCCCGCGAGAAGCTTGCCAAGGCGCTCGCGCATCTCGGCGGCGGCCTTGTTCGTGAACGTGATAGCCAGGACCTGCCAGGGCGCCACGCCCTCGTCGGCCACCATGTGCGCGATGCGATAGGTGAGCACGCGCGTCTTGCCCGAGCCGGCGCCGGCCAGCACGAGCAACGGGCCTTGCGTGCACAGGACCGCCTCGCGCTGCGCGGGGTTGAGCCCCGCGAGGTCGAGCGCGCTTCGGGCGGCGCCCGCCGCCGAAGGCGCGTCGGCATCGAAGAGGGACTGCTGGCTGGTTCTGGAATCTGGCATGCGAGGCTCCGGGTCGGATGTGTTGGGCGTTCACGAGACGAGAGAAGAGTCTACCCGCACCCGCGGGCGGAAAGGCGCCTCGAAGCGCGCGGGCCGAGGCGCCCGGGCGTGCCGGCGGGCTAGGCCAAGAGGCCGAACCACACGATGACCAGGGCGCCCAGCACGATGCGGTACCACCCGAACGGCTTGAAGTCGTGCTTGCGCACGAACCCCATGAGGAACCGGATGCAGGCGAGCGATATGACGAACGCCACGGCGCAGCCCACGAGCAGGATGGCGGCCTCGGGCGTGGTGAACGCGTTGCCCTTGAGGAAGAACCTCACGAGGCGCAGCCCGCTCGCGCCGAACATGACGGGGATGGCCAGGTAGAACGTGAACTCGGCGGCCACGGCGCGCGAGCAGCCGAGAAGGAGGCCGCCGATGATGGTCGAGCCGGAGCGCGAGGTGCCCGGCACGATGGAGAGGACCTGGAAGAGCCCGATGCCCAGGACCGTCTTCCAGTCCAGGTCGCGGATTTCCTTCACGCGCGCCTCGGCGTCGGCCAGCTCGGTGGCCGTGAGGTCCGGCGAGGAGGCCATGTGCCGCGGGCGATGGCCTGCCGAGTGCACCAGCTGGCCTCCTCCCTGCCCCGCCCCGCCGATGCGAAGCGCCGCCCTCTCGCGCGAGTCCTCGATGAGGATGAAGGCAACGCCGTAGACGATGAGCGCCGCGGCGATCACGAAGGGGCTGCCGAGGTTCTCCTCCATCCAGCTGTCGAGCGGGATGCCCACGATGGCGGCGGGCAGGCAGGCCACGATTGTCTTGCCCCAGAGGCTCCAGGTGTCACGCTTCTCGGCGGCGTCCTTGGAGCCGGAGAACGGGTTGATCCTGTCGAAGAAGACGACGATGACGGCGATGATGGCCCCGAGCTGGATGACCACGAGGAACATGTCCCAGAAGTCCTTCGACACGTCGAGCGCCAGGAACTGCTGGAGCAGCAGCATGTGGCCGGTGGAGGAGATGGGCAGCCATTCGGTGACGCCCTCGACGATGCCGTACACGGCGGCTATGAGCAGCTGAACGAAATCCATGCTCTCCTTTCGCGGCGCCGCCGGCGGACCTGCCGCAGGCGCCCTAGGCGACAAGCCTGCCCATTGTCGCGCTATGGCTCGCGCCCGCGGCTCCGATACGAGAAAACCATGGGACGATGGGTAGACTCACGCTAACGAAGCGGGCGGCGCGTCGCCCAAGGCGCTCGCCCGCCCTACGAGGGAGGCAGCGATGATCAACTTCGAGGAAATGGGCTACGACCGCGTCTTCGTCTCGCTCGACGGCACCGAGTGCCAGGACAACGTCTTCCGCCGCGCCATGACGGTCGCCGCAGGCAACAACTCCGAGCTCTACATCGGCCACGTCATCGACTCCACGGCGCTCGAGACGGCAGGCACCTATCCCGTTGACCTCATCCCGGCGCTCGAGAAGTCGTTCCGCGACTCCATAGCCCCGCTGCTCGCGGAGGCCGAGGCCGAGCCGCGCATCAAGAAGGTCGAGGTCATCGTCAAGACGGGGCGCATCCGCGAGACGCTCAAGGACGAGATGCTTGACGTGGTGAGGCCTGACATCGTTATCTGCGGCGCCCGCGGCCTCTCGCCCATCAAGTATGCGTTGCTGGGCTCCATCTCCACGTTCCTGCTCCGCTCCTGCGACTGCGACATCCTGGTCGTGAAGTAGTGCCCGCTGCTCGCCCCGCGTTCCTCCGTGCCGGCCCGCCGGCGCCCTGCCGCTCGACTGCCCGTCGTCCCCGCCCATAAGGCCTGCGGTATGCAGGAATTATGGGGAATGCGTTTTTGCGGTAGTCTTTTGAAATCTGACCATGGGCTGCAACATGCCGAAACGGGGACACGGAGGGAAGAGATGACCAACCACGCACGCCTCGTGCGCATCTTCGCGCTGTGCTGCGGCGTCGCCGTGGCCTGCTGCTGCGTGCTCTTCGGCGCCGCGCCCGCGCTGGCAGAGGACTCCTCCCTCGACGAGCTGCAGCAGAAGGTCCAGGAGACCTCGGAGGCCTACGAGTCGGCGAAGTCCGAGCTCGAGGACGTCCAGGCGAAGATCGACGAGAACGAGCAGCGCATAGCCGAGCTCGAGGCGCAGATCCCCGACCAGCGCAAGAAGGCCGCGGACGCCATCTCCGCCACCTACAAGATGCAGCAGGGCGGGTCGAGCCTCATCACGCTGCTCCTCTCGGCCGAGGACTTCAACGAGTTCGTCACCACGATGAGCTACCTGAACGTCATCTCCTCGAAGAACGCCGACGCCCTCACCGAGCTCGTGAGCATGCAGGACGAGCTGGAGTCCACGAAGGCCGAGCTCCAGAAGGAGCGCGAGTCCGCCGAGGACAAGCTCGCCGAGGCCCAGAAGGCCATGCAGGAGGCCACCGCCGCGCGCGAGGCCGCGCAGGCGGCCGCCGACGAGCAGGAGAAGCAGGACCAGGAGGCCGCCCAGGCCGCCATCCAGCAGGCCCAGGCGGCAGGCCAGAACACCTCCACCGGGACCACCTCCTCCGGCAACACCTTCGAGGTGGAGACGCCCACCGACGGCGGCACCTCCAACGTGGACTGGTCCGACGGCGAGCAGGAGTTCGTGAGCTCCTGGGGCGCGCGCATCGACGCCTACCTGGCGGGGTCGCCGCTCGCAGGCCACGGCGCCACCTTCGCGCAGGCCGCCTGGGACTACGGCGTGGACCCGCGCTGGTCGCCGGCGATCGCGTGCATCGAGAGCAGCAAGGGCCTCTACTGCTTCCTCCCCCACAACGCATGGGGCTGGGGCAACTCGAGCTGGCCGGACTGGGACACCGCGATCCGCGCGCATGTCGCGGGGCTCGCCAGCGGCTATGGCTACACCATCTCCTACGAGGCCGCGAAGCGCTACTGCCCGCCGAACGCCGCCTTCTGGTACTCGTCCGTGCTCGCGCAGATGCAGCGCATCTAGCCTCGCGCATCCGGCATCGGTCCCTTGCCGCGGGGTCCAAGGCCGCGCCGGGTCCGCCTTGCCCCCTCTGCCCTAGAATGGAATGCCACGAAGGCCGCCCGGGCGCCATGCGTCGCGCGCGGGCCCGGCCAGACGCTTCTTGCGAGGAGGGCTCATCATGGGGGAAATGACCAGGCGTGACGACGCTCGCAGCGAGGGGGCCCGCGACTTCATGGAGCCCGACCCCGCGCTTGCCGTGGGCACCGTGCACGAGGGCTTCGAGGTCGTGCGCGTGGAGACCGTCGAGGAGATCGGCGGCACCTGCTACGTGATGCGCCATGTGGCTACGGGGGCGCGCCTCATGTGGCTCGCCTGCCCCGACGAGAACCGCGCCTTCGCCATAGGCTTCAAGACCCCACCCGCCGACGACACGGGCGTCTTCCACATCATCGAGCACTCGGTGCTGGACGGCTCTGCGCTCTATCCCACCAAGGAGCCCTTCGTTCACCTGCTCAAGAGCTCGATGCAGACCTTCCTGAACGCGCTCACCTATCCGGACAAGACCGTCTACCCCGTGGCGTCCACCAACGTCAAGGACCTCGAGAACCTCATGGCCGTCTACCTGGACGCCGTGCTCGACCCCAACATCTACCGCAGGCCGCGCATCTTCGAGCAGGAGGGCTGGCACCTCGAGCTCGCGGGCTCGGGCGACGACCGCAGGCTCGTGCGCAACGGCATCGTCCTGAACGAGATGAAGGGCGTCATGCAGGACCCCGACTCGGTGCTCTACGACGAGCTCGGCCGCGCCCTGTTCCCCGACACGTGCTACCGCTTCGAGAGCGGAGGCGACCCCGCGGCCATCCCCACCCTCACCTACGAGGGGTTCGTCGACGCCCATGCGCGCCACTACGTGCTCCCCAACAGCTACTCCTTCCTCTACGGCGACCTCGACATAGACCGCGAGCTCGCCTTCGTGGGGAGCCGCTTCGACGCGGCGCCCGTCCGCGATGTCGGCGCGCCCAACCCGCTTGCCCGCCAGGCTCCCGTGGCGCCTGCCCCAGTGCGCAAGGAGATGCCCACGACGCCGGAGAACGCCTGCTGCGGCGTGGCGTTCGTCCTACCCGACGCCAGCCGCGAGACCACGCTCGCCGCGAACGTACTGCTCGACGCGCTGATGGGCTCGAACGAGGCGCCGCTCAAGCGCGAGCTGCTCTCGCTCGGGCTCGCCGACGACGTGACGGGCACGGTGGCCGACCAGGTGCTCCAGCCCTACGTGGTCTTCGAGGCCAAGGGCACGAGGCCGGACGCGGCCGGGCGCTTCGAGGGTGCCCTGCGCGACGCCTGCAGGCGCATCTGCGAGGCGGGCATCGACCGGCAGCTCCTCGAGGCCTCGCTCGCCCGCATCGAGTTCGAGCTCCGCGAGCACGACTTCCGCTTCTACACCGACGGCGTCGCCTATGCCGTGCGCTCGCTTTCCACCTGGCTCTACGACGATGACGACCCCTGCTCCGGCCTCCGCTACGAGGACGCGATCGAGGGCATCAAGGGCATGCTCGCACCCGGCGGGTTCGAGCGCCTCCTGGAGGGGCTCGTCCTTGCGAACCCGCACCACGCTTTCGTGGAGGTCGCTCCCGTGGAGGGCGTCCAGGGAGCCGCCGAGGCGGCCGAGCTCGACGCCCAGCTCGCCGCCATGGGCCCCGAAGAGATCGCGGACGTGGAGGAGGAGGCCGAGGCGCTCGCAGCCGAGCAGGCGGCCCCCGACTCCCCCGAGGCCATAGCGAGCCTGCCGCGCCTCACGGTAGCCGACGTGGGCGAGGCGCCCGCGGAGCCTGCCACCGAGAAGGTCGAGGCGCCGTTCCCCTGCGTCCGCCACGCCATCCCCACCGACCGCATCTGCTACGTGCGCGGGTCGTTCGACCTCTCCTGCCTGGCCTTCGACGAGCTCCCCTACGCGAGCGTGCTCGCCGACGTGCTCGGCAAGCTCGGCACCGCCACGCGCACGGCATCCGAGCTGGACATGGTCTGCGAGCGCGACCTGGGAAGCCTCGCCTTCTACACGAGCGCGTACTGCCTGTTCGACGAGCCGGACAGCTGCTTCGCCAAGCTCGGCGTCTCCACGAGCGTGCTCTCCGAGAAGGTGGAGGAGGCGGCCCGCATCCCTGCCGAGATCTGGTCGCAGACCGACTTCCGCGACCACGACCGCATCCGCGACATCCTCACCCAGAGCAAGCTCGACCTCGAGCAGCTCTTCCTCAACGACGGCCACACCTACGCCATGGCGCGCTCGGCCTCGTACTTCTCGCGCAAAGCGCTGCTCGAGGAGCAGCTCTCGGGCGTGGACTACTACCTGTTCCTGAAGGGGCTGCTCGCGCGCTTCGACGAGCGCTTCGACGGGCTCGTGGCCAAGCTCGAGGACATCTCCCGGCGCGTCTTCCGCTCCGGCAACCTGAGCGTGAGCTTCACCGGCCCCTCCGAGGACCTCGAGCGCTGGCTTGGCGCCGCCGAGGGCCTCTCGCTTCTCGCCGAGAGCGCCCCCAGCCTGCTCGCCGTGCCCGAGCCGCGCGTGCGCGACGAGGCCTTCGTCGTGCCCGGCAACGTGTGCTACGTGGGCGAGACGCTCGACCTCAGGGGCACGGGCGCGAGCATGGGCGGCACGTGGTCGGTCGCGAGCCGGGTGCTCTCGCTCGCCTACCTCTGGAACGAGGTCCGCGTGCGCGGCGGCGCCTACGGCTGCGGCTTCCGCAGCTACGACGACGGCTTCGCGCGCCTCTACTCCTATCGCGACCCCGCCGTGGACCCGACGCTTGCCGCCTACGACGCGGCAGCGTCCTGGCTTTCGGACTGGCAGCCGAGCGAGGAGGAGCTCGAGGGCTTCGTGATCTCCACCGTCGCCGGCTACGACACCCCGCTCAAGCCGCGCCAGCTGGCGATGAGGCAGGACGTGCTCCGCGAGACGCATCACCCCGCGGGCTGGCACGACAGGATGCGTGCCGAGGCGCTCGCGAGCACCGCGGACGACGTCCGTGCGCTGGCGGCCACGCTCTCCAGCCCCGAGGTGCGCCGCGGCGTGTGCGTCTTCGGCGGCAGGGCGCCCATCGAGGCCTCGTCGCGCGGCTTCGAGGTGATCGCGCTCATGGACGGCGGCGCCGCGGGAGCGCAGGGCGCCGAGCCGGCCACGCGGGCGAGGGGCTAGCGCATGGCGGACACCGGACGCTCCGCCCAGGTGGTGGGCTGGTTCGGGCGCACGCTCGACCGCCACATCGCCGACTCCCCCGACGGCGTGCGCCGCGCGCTCCTTGCCGGCTTCGCGCTCAAGCGCTGGCAGACGCGCCATCTGCCGAGCAAGGGGCTCCTGCCCTCGGGCCAGATGGCCGCGCGCCTCTCGCTCGAGCACATCGTGGGGGCGCTCGAGCATCCCGACGAGATGGTGGTGACCTCCATCTTCCTGCCCACCGAGCCGTTCCTGGCCATGGGACTGCGCCCGGTCACGGCCGAGGCTCTCTCGCAGTTCGTCTCGGGCGCCTGGGCGGAGGACGGCTTCGCCAGGGCGGCCGAGGATGCCGGCGTGCCGGACACGTTCTGCTCCTACCACCGTGTGCTCCTGGGCACGGCGGAGAGCGGCGTGATGAGCGCGCCGCCCATGGTGGCAAGCTGCTCGGTCGCCTGCGACGCGAACAACCTCACGTTCTCTGCGCTGCAGCGCATCTGGGGGTGCTCGCGGAGCTACGTGGATGTGCCCTACGAGCCCACGCCCGAGGCCTGCCGCTACGTTGCGGGGCAGCTGAGGTCCTGCGCCAAGCAGGCGGAGGAGACCTTCGGCCGTGCCCTCGACGAGGACCTGCTGCGCGAGATGTGCGCACGCTCGCGCGAGACGCTCGAGGTCGCGCGCCACAGCCTCGCCGGCCGCGCGCGGCGCTGGCTCGACAACGACATGACGACGGAGCTCTACTTCGCCCTGGCCGAGCACCTGATGCTGGGCACGCCGGAGGCCCACGAGCTCTACCGCACGCTCGACGAGGAGCAGGCGTCCATGCGCGCCTTCGGGGGGACGTCGCTTCTCTGGGTGCACATGCCCCCGTACCACCTGGTGCCGTTCCAGCAGATGCTCAACGAGAGCGACGACGTGCAGATCGCCTGCTGCGACATGGGCTACGACCTGGTCCCCTTCGACGGGGGCTGGTGGTTCGGCGACGGCGACCCCTGGCTCTCCATGGCCGAGCGGCTCGTGCGCTGCTCGTTCAACGGGCCGGCGACGCGACGCGTTGCGCAGGCACGGGAGCTCGCGCGCCTCACCGGGGCGGACGCCGCCGTCGTCTTCTGCCACTGGGGCTGCAAGCAGACGATGGGCGCGGCGCAGCTCATGCGCGAGGCACTCGAGGCGGACGGCCTGCCCGTGCTCGTGATCGACGGGGACGGCTGCATGCGCTCGGGCTGCTCGGCAGGGCAGATGTCCACCCGCCTCACGGCGTTCCTCGAGATGGTGCGCACGCGTTCGGGACGAGAGATGGGAGGCATCGGGTGAGCAAGCATGCCGTCCTCTATGCCTGCAAGTACACGCCGGTCGAGCTCCTGGCGGGATTCGGGGCAAGCTGCGAGCTCGCCGAGCTCGACGCGGCGAGCTTCCCGGATGCCGAGCGGCTCGGCCATGCCAACCTGTGCGGCTACGGCAAGATGCTCCTGGAGCGCCTGCTCGCGGACGACGTGCACGAGGTCGTGCTCGTGAGCTGCTGCGACGTGGTGAAGCGCGTCTACGACGTGCTCGCCGAGGAGGGCGGGCTCGATTTCCTGTACCTGCTCGACCTCCCGCACCTGCGCGGGCCCGAGGAGGTGGCCCTCTTCAGGGAGCGCCTGGCGGCGCTCGCCGATGCCTACGCCGCCTACACCGGCTCGCAGTTCGACGCGGGGGCGGCGCTCGCCGCGTTCGAGCCTCGCGTGACGCGCACCGACGAGCGGGTCACGCTGCTCGGGGCGCACGCGACGGCGTCGCTGCTCGACGCCGTGGGGGTCATGGGGATGCCCGTGGAGAACCTCACCTGCACCGGCCCCCGCACGCTCGCGGCGCCGCCCACGGACCTCGCCCGCATCGAGGGCGACGGCACCTGCACGCTGTGCGAGGCCTCCGAGCGCGATGGCAGGCCCGTGCTCGATCGCTTCCTGGACTGGTACGCGGAGGCGCTCCTGGACCAGATGCCCTGCATGAGGATGGACCACGTGACCGAGAGGAGCCAGGCCGTGGGCGGCCCGGGGCAGCTCGGCATCATCTACCACACCATGAGGTTCTGCGACTACTACGGCTTCGAGCACGCCGGGCTCCGCGAGCTCGACCGGCTGCCGCAGACCCGCATCGAGACGGACGGCACGTCGCAGAGCGCAGGGCAGCTGCGGACGCGCCTCGAGGCGTTCGCGGAGACGCTCGCGGCTCGGCGCGCGACAGGCATGCTCGACGCGAGCCAGGGAGGGGCTTTCATGCCAGGTATGGGAAAGGCGCAGAAGGCGAACAGGGCGGCGGCACGCACGGGCGACTATGTGCTCGGCGTGGACTCCGGCTCCACCTCCACCGACGCCGTCGTGGTGAACGCGAGCGGCGCCATGGTGGGCACGGCCATCGTGGCCACGGGCGTGCGCGCCTCCGAGGCCGCGCGGCGTGCCGAGGCCGAGGCGCTCGACGCCGCGGGCATTGGCCCGGACGATGTCTCCCTGCGCGTTTCCACCGGCTACGGCCGCGACAGCATCGAGGGCATGGACGTCTCGATAACCGAGATAACCTGCCACGCCGCGGGCGCGCATGCGCTCGCGCCCGATGCCAGGTCCGTCATCGACATCGGCGGCCAGGACTCCAAGGTGATCCACCTCGACGAGGACGGCTCCGTCCTGAGCTTCGTCATGAACGACAAATGCGCCGCGGGCACCGGGCGCTTCCTGGAGACGATGGCGCGCACCATGGAGATGCCCATTGACCGGTTCTGCCAGACGGGCCTCGGATGGCGCCACGAGGTGTCCATCTCGAGCGTGTGCACCGTCTTCGCCGAGAGCGAGGTCGTCTCCCTCGTGGCCAAAGACACGCCCGCGGCCGACATCATCCACGGCCTGAACGTCTCCGTGGCCACGAAGACGGCCACGCTCGCCCGACGCGTGGGCGCCGAGCCGCCCTATCTCATGACCGGCGGCGTGGCCAGGAACGCCGGCGTCGTGTCCGCGCTCTCCGACGCGCTCGGCGAGCCCGTCGCCACGCACAAGGACTCGCAGCTCTGCGGCGCGCTCGGCGCCGCGCTGCTCGGCCTCAGCCGTCTGCGATCTACACGCGCAGCCGCTCGATGACCTTGTCCGCCATGGCGGAGGTGCCGAGCACATTCTCTGCGGGCGTCGTCTCGTCGGCGATGTCGACGGTGCGCCAGCCGTCGTCCAGCACGTCCTCGACCGCGGCCTCCACCGCGTCCGCGGCGTCGGGCATCCCGAGCGCCTGGCGCAGCATGAGCGAGACGGAGAGCAGCTGGGCGAGCGGGTTCGCGATGCCCTTGCCAGCGATGTCGGGCGCCGAGCCGTGTGCGGGCTCGAAGAGCGACGTCCCCTCGCCCAGCGAGGCCGAGGCGAGCATGCCGAGCGACCCGGTGAGCTCGCTCGCCTCGTCGGAGAGGATGTCGCCGAAGGTGTTCTCGGTGGCTATGACGTCGAACTGCGCAGGGTTCGCGACGAGCTGCATGGCGCAGTTGTCCACGAACATGTCGGTGAGCTCGACCGTCGGGTGGTCGGCGGCGAGCTCGTGGGCGATGGCGCGCCAGAGCTTCGATGTCCCGAGCACGTTGGCCTTGTCCACCGAGCAGAGCCTCTTGCGGGCTCGCGTCTCAGCGATCTCGAACGCGCGCTCGAGCACGCGGCGGATCTCGTGCTCGGAGTAGGCGCAGCCATCCATGCGCCAGCGGCCGGGCGCCCCGTCCTCTCCTGCGCCCGGGCGCGCCTCCTCCACCTCGCGCGGCCCGAAGTACAGGCCGCCGGTGAGCTCGCGCACGATCATGATGTCCACGCCATTCAGCACCTCACGCTTGAGGGAGGACGCGCCGCGCAGGGCGTTGAAGACGTGCACGGGGCGCAGGTTCAGGTACAGGCCGAGCCCCTTGCGGATGCCGAGCAGCCCCTGCTCGGGCCGGGCGGCGGCGGGGTCGTTCGTGTCCCACTTGGGCCCGCCCACGGCGGCCAGCAGCACCGCGTCCGCGGCGCGGGCGGCCTCGAGCGTCTCCTCGGGAAGCGCGGTGGGCGCCACGCCCGCCTCGCGGGTCGCGTCGATGGCCGCGCCGCCGATGAGATGGTCCTCGCAGACGAGCTCCACGCCCCAGATCTCGCCGATCGTGGCCATGACGCGCTTGGCCTCGGCCATGATCTCGGGGCCGATGCCGTCTCCCGGAAGCGTGCAGATGCGATACGTCGTCCTCGCGTTCGTCGTCGCCATGGCTACCCCCTCGCGCCGCGCTCGGCCATGACGCGCTTCGTGCGCGCCACCAGCCCGCCGTCGTTGATGATCTCCTGGATGAACGGCGGGAAGGGCTGCGCGTGGAACACGGCCCCGGTCGTCTCGTCCGTGATGGTGCCCGTGTCGGCGTCCACGGACACGCGGTCGCCGTCGTGGATGCCGTCCGCCGCCTCGGGGCATTCGAGGATCGGCAGGCCCATGTTGATGGAGTTGCGATAGAAGATGCGCGCGAAGCTCTTGGCGATCACGCACGACACGCCCGCGGCCTTGAGGGCCACCGGCGCATGCTCGCGGCTCGAGCCGCAGCCGAAGTTCTCGTCGGCCACGACGATGTCTCCGGGGCTCACCCGGGAGCGGAACGTGGGGTCGAGGTCCTCCATCACATGCTTCGCCAGCTCGGCGGGGTCGGAGGTGTTGAGGTAGCGGGCGGGGATGATGACGTCCGTGTCGATGTCGCGCCCGTAGCGGAAGACGTGTCCTTCGAATTGCATGGGATTGCTCCTCTCTGGGTCGTGGGTCGAGTTGCTTGCCTCGAAAGGTCAGTCGAGGTCCGACGGAAGTGCGATGTGGCCTGCCACGGCGCTTGCCGCGCACACCGCCGGGCTCGCCAGGTACACCTCTGAGGTCGGGTCGCCCATGCGTCCCACGAAGTTGCGGTTGGTGGAGCTCACGCACCTCTCCCCTGCCGCGAGGATCCCCATGTAGCCGCCCAGGCAGGGGCCGCACGTGGGCGTGGAGACGACGCAGTGCGCATCCACGAACACGTCCATGAGCCCCTCGTGCACGCACTGCAGCCACACGGCCTGCGTCGCCGGGATCACGATGCAGCGCACGCCGTCGGCGACCGTCCTGCCGCGCAGCACCTCCGCCGCGGCGCGCATGTCCTCGATGCGCCCGTTCGTGCAGCTGCCGATCACGGCCTGGTCGATGGCCACCTCGCGGCTCTCGGCCACGGGGCGGGTGTTGCTCGGCAGGTGGGGCCAGGCGACGGTGGGCACGACGTCGGCCGCGTCGATGTGGATGACCTGCCTGTAGGTGGCATCGGGGTCGGGGCGGAACTCACGCGGCTCGCGCTCGGCACGACCCGCCATGTAGGCGCGGCACGTGTCATCCACCTCGAAGAGGCCTGCCTTGCCGCCGGCCTCGATGGCCATGTTCGCGATGGTGAGCCGGCCCTCCACCGAGAGGGCCTCGATGGCGGATCCCCCGAACTCGAGCGCACGGTAGAGCGCACCGTCCACGCCGATCATGCCGATCAGGTGGAGGATGAGGTCCTTGGCGCTGGCGCCGTCGGCGAGCTCGCCGTCCACCTCCACGCGTATCGTCTCAGGCACCTTGAACCACGCGCGCCCGGTCACCATGCCCACGCCTGCGTCGGTGGAGCCCACGCCAGTGGAGAAGGCGCCCACGCCGCCGTAGGTGCAGGTGTGGGAGTCCGCGCCTATCACGAGGTCGCCAGGCACCACGATTCCCTTCTCGGGCAGCAGCGCATGCTCGATGCCCATGCAGCCCTGCTCGAAGTAGTGGGTGATCCCCTCCTCGTGCGCGAAGTCGCGCACCACCTTCGTCTGCTCGGCGCTCTTGATGTCCTTGTTGGGGCTGTAGTGGTCGGGCACGAGGCAGATCCTGTCGCGGTCGAAGACCCCTGCCCCTATCTCGCGCACCACCTTGATGGCGATGGGCGCCGTGATGTCGTTGGCGAGCACGAGGTCCAGGTCGCATTCGATGAGCTGCCCGGGCACCACCTCGTCGAGCCCGGCGTGCGCGGCGAGGATCTTCTCCGCCATGGTCATGGGACGCGTCATGAGTCACTCCTTGCTGCGTTCGTCGCGTTGCCGGCTGCCTTGGCGCCGGCGGCGCCTTGGGGCCCTCTTCCTGCCGAGACGAGCTGGTCCACGAGCTGCCGCGCCCCGCGGGCGGAGCGCCCGCCGCGCCGGGTGGCGAAGCGCTCGGCGGCCAGGTCGAGCTCGGCCTCGCCCATGTCCAGCTGCGCCCGTTCGGCCAGGTTGTGCACGATCTGCAGGTAGGTGTCCTTGCTCGGCTTGGAGAACGAGACGTGGATGCCGAAGCGGTCGGACAGCGAGATGATCTCCTGCATCGTGTCATTGCGATGGATGTCGTCGCCGTCGCGGTCGGAGAAGCGCTCGCGCACCAGGTGGCGCCGGTTGCTCGTGGCATAGATCACCACGTTGCCCGACTTCGCCGAAACCGATCCCTCCAGGATCGCCTTGAGCGCGGCGAAGTCGTCGTCCTCGTGGGAGAACGACAGGTCGTCGATGAAGATGATGAACTTGAGCGGGTTCGCCGTGAGCTCGTCCAGGATCTGGGGGATGTCGTGGAGCTGCTCCTTGCGCACCTCGAGGATGCGCAGCCCCTGCTCGGAGAGCTCGTTGGCCACGGCCTTCACCGTGGAGCTCTTGCCCGTGCCGGCGTCGCCGGTGAGCAGGATGTTGGAGGCGGGCAGCCCGGCCACGAGGGCCTTCGTGTTGTCGAGGATGATGCCGCGCTCGCGCTCGTAGCCCACCAGGTCGGACAGGCGCTGCGGGTCGGGGTAGCGCACCGGGCAGATCCTGCCGTCTCGGTCCACGTCGAAGGTGCGGTACTGCGCGTAGATGCCGTATCCGCGGCTCCCGATGGTGGCGATTCGCTCCTGGTAGGCCTCGTGCAGATGCGCCTCGCCAGCCTCGAAGCCCGGCATGCGGGCGGCAGACCCCTCGTCCGCGGCGCACAGCACGTCGGCGCTGGACAGGTCCGCCAGCTCCTCCAGGACGCCCAGCTCCCTCCCAACGCTCTCCTCCAGGCTGGGGCAGATGGGCTGGCCGGCGCCGCGGCGCACCAGGTAGCAGTTCTCGTCCTGCAGCACGGCGTCGCGCACGTAGGCGGCAAGCGTCGGCTTGCCCGAGGCGTAGAGCGCACGCACCGCCTCCACGTAGTCGGCCACGTGCCCGCCGGCGTCCTCCGTGCCCCCGAGGTAGCGGGCGAGCCCGCCCACCACCGGGTCGTCGAGCAGCGCCCGGAACACGGCGAGCGCCTCGAGCTCGCAGCCGAGCTCCTCCAGCTCCGCAGGGTTCATCTCGCTTCGCGACATCGGCCTCTCCTAGCTCAGCACCGCGCCGGTGGCGCCGCTCGAGACCAGGGCCGCGTAGCGCGCGAGGTAGCCCGAGAGCTCCTTGTGCCTGGGCTCGAAGGCCGCCATGCGGCGGTCGAACTCCGCCTGGTCGATCTTGAGGTCCACGGTGTGGTTCGGGATGTCGATGGCGATCGTGTCGCCTTCCTGCACGATCCCGATGGGGCCGCCGCTCGCCGCCTCGGGCGAGACGTGCCCCAGGCAGGCGCCGCGCGTGGCGCCCGAGAACCTGCCGTCGGTGATGAGGGCGACGCTCTCGCCCAGCCCCATGCCCATGATGGCCGAAGTCGGGTTCAGCATCTCGCGCATGCCCGGGCCGCCCTTGGGACCCTCGTAGCGGATCACCACGACGTCGCCGGGCTTGATCTTGCCGGCGTCGATGGCCGCCTGGGCCTCCTCCTCGCTCTCGAACACGCGGGCGGGGCCCTCGTGCACGAGCATCTCCGGCGCCACCGCCGAGCGCTTCACCACGGCGCCGTCGGGCGCGAGGTTGCCACGCAGCACCGCGATGCCGCCCGTCGGCGAGAAGGGGTCGTCTATGGGGCGGATCGTCTCGTGGTCGATCACGGGGCAGTCGGCGATGTTCTCACCCACCGTCTTGCCGGTCACGGTCATGCAGCCGAGGTCGAGGAGGCCGGCCTTGGAGAGCTCGTTCATGACGGCGTAGACGCCGCCCGCGGCGTCCAGGTCCTCCATGTAGGTGCGGCCGGCAGGAGCGAGGTGGCAGATGTTCGGCGTCTTAGAGGAGATGTCGTTGGCGATGCCCAGGTCCAGCTCGATGCCGCACTCGTGCGCGATGGCGGGCACGTGCAGCATCGTGTTGGTGGAGCAGCCCAGCGCCATGTCCACGGTGAGGGCGTTGCGGAAGGCGGCCTCGGTCATGATGTCGCGCGGGCGGATGTCGCGGCGCAGCATCTCCATGACGGCCATGCCGGCATGCTTGGCCAGCTCCAGGCGCGCCGAATAGACGGCAGGAATCGTGCCGTTGCCGCGCAGGCCCATGCCCAGGACCTCCGTGAGGCAGTTCATCGAGTTCGCGGTGTACATGCCCGAGCACGACCCGCAGGTGGGGCACACGCGGCGGGCGTAGTCCTCGAGCGCCTCGGCGCTCATCTTGCCGGCGGTGTAGGCACCCTGGGCCTCGAACATCGAGGAGAGCGACGTCTTGCAGCCGTCCACGTGGCCCGCCAGCATCGGCCCGCCGGAGACGACGACGGTCGGCACGTTGATGCGGGCCGCGGCCATGAGCAGGCCCGGGACGTTCTTGTCGCAGTTCGGCACCATCACGAGGGCGTCGAAGCCGTGCGCGAGCGCCATGCACTCGGTGGAGTCGGAGATGAGATCGCGCGTGACGAGCGAGTACTTCATCCCCTCGTGGCCCATGGCAATGCCGTCGCACACGGCGATGGCCGGGAACACCACCGGCATGCCGCCTGCCTCGGCCACGCCCAGGCGCACGGCGTCCACGACCTTGTCGATGTTCATGTGCCCCGGGACGATCTCGTTCTGCGAGCTCACGATGCCGACGATCGGCTTGTGCATCTCCTCCTCGGTCCATCCCAACGCATGGAACAACGATCTGTGCGCAGCGTTGTTCGCACCGAACTTGATGGCATCGCTCTTCATCGTCTGGCGTCCTTCCGTCTGGGTTCTCTCTCGCGCCTCATGCCGTCTGCCGTACGTGCCCTATGGGTTCCCGCGCCTTGCGCGCCTCGTGCCGCCCGCAGGGGCGGCCGTGCCCACGTGCCTGACACGGCCGCACGAGCGCAGCTGGCAGCGCTAGTTGTTGATGAGCTTGTCCGCGTCGTTCCAGCTGTACATCTTGCGGACCTCAGCGCCCACGACCTCGCTCTGGTGCTCGGCCGCGCGACGGCGCATGGCCTGGAAGTGCACCTGGTTGCCGGCGCCCATCTCGAGCAGGAACTCCTTGGCGAAGCTGCCGTCCTGGATGTCGGAGAGGATCCTGCGCATCGTGGCGCGCGTCTCGTCGGTGATGAGCTTCGGGCCGGTGATGTAGTCGCCGTACTCGGCGGTGTTGGAGATGGAGTAGCGCATGCCGGCGAAGCCGCTCTCGTAGATGAGGTCGACGATGAGCTTCATCTCGTGGATGCACTCGAA
>CADBMC010000009.1 GCA_902795635.1 uncultured Coriobacteriaceae bacterium
CGAGCGCCTACACGGCGTCCATCGGTCTCGGATGAGGGAGCCGAGGAGGAAAGACGTGGCCACCACCATCATGGATAGCGTCCTGGGCAGCATGGGCGAGAAGCGTTCGCAGCCGTCGGAGGCGCAGGGCTATGTCATGGCCCTCGACGCTGGCACGACGAGCGTCCGCGCGATCCTGTTCGACGAGTTCGGCAGCAAGGTCGCGCAGGCCCAGCGCTCGATATCCATCTCCTATCCCAACCCGGGATGGGTGGAGCAGGACCCGGTGGAGATCCTCTCGCGCCAGATCGCCTGCATGGTGGAGGTCCAGTTCAAGAGCGGAATCCACTCCGACCAGATCTGCGCTGTCGGCATCACCAACCAGCGCGAGACCGTGGTGGTGTGGGATCGCCGCACCGGCCAGCCCATCTACAACGCCATCGTGTGGCAGTGCCGCCGCACGGCGCCCATGGTGGAGGAGGTCGTGGCCGCGGGCCATGGCGACCTCATCCGCGAGAGGACCGGCCTCGTGCCCGACGCGTACTTCTCCGCCACCAAGATTCGCTGGATCCTCGACAACGTCGACGGCGCGCGCGAGATGGCCGATGCCGACGCCCTCATGTGCGGGACCATCGACACCTGGCTCGTATACAACCTCACGCACGGGCAGGTGCACGCCACCGACTACACCAATGCGAGCCGCACGATGCTCTTCGACATCCACACGCTCGATTGGGACGACGAGCTCTGCGAGATCTTCGGCGTGCCGCGCTCGATGCTGCCCGAGCCGCGCCCCTCGTCGGGCAGCTTCGGCCGCGTGAGCTCCGACGTCATGACCAACCATCCGCCCATCTCCGGCGTGGCCGGCGACCAGCAGGCGTCGATGTTCGGGCACTGCTGCTTCGAGCCGGGCGACGTCAAGAACACCTACGGCACCGGCTGCTTCATGCTCATGAACGTGGGCGAGGAGCCCGTCGCCTCCAAGAACGGCCTGGTAACCACCATCGGCATCGCCGAGGGCGGGCGCGTGGAGTACGCGCTCGAGGGCTCGGTGTTCCAGGCGGGGTCCACCATGCAGTGGCTGCGCGACGAGCTCCAGCTGGTGGAGGACGTGGCCGATACCGCTGACATCGCCCTGAGCGTCGAGGACACGAACGGCTGCTACCTGGTGCCGGCGTTCACCGGCATGGGCGCACCATGGTGGAAGAGCGACGCGCGCGGCACCATCTGCGGCATCACCCGCGGTACGAATCGTGCGCACATTATCCGCGCGGGCTGCGAGTCGATGGCCTACCAGACCTACGACATCCTCAAGGCCATGGAGGCCGATTCGGGCAACAAGCTCTCCGAGCTCTCCGTGGACGGCGGCGCCGCGAACAACGAGTTCATCATGCAGTTCCAGGCCGACCTGCTCGGCATCGACGTCGAGCGCACCGAGCTGGACGAGACGACGGCGCGGGGCGCGGCGTACCTGGCGGGGCTTGCGGTCGAGTTTTGGGACGACCGCGACGAGCTGGTGACGATGCGCTCGAGCTCGGCCGTCTACCATCCGCAGATGGACGACGCGGTGCGCGAGAAGTATCTCGCCGGCTGGCATGCGGCCGTGGAGCGCACCATCGCGTAGCCCTACGACGTGACAGTTGGGGACAGCCCCCAACTGTCACGCGACCGGGGACGGCCGCGACGTGACAAGCTCTTTTCGGCTGGCGACTCCCGCCGTCAGATGCGCTACGCTTGATTCAGTCCATAAGGAGAGGAGCGCCCATGCGCATCGCCGTCGGGTCCGATCACGCCGCCTTCGACATGAAGGATCCCATCATCGCCTTCATTCGCTCGCTCGGTCATGAGGTCATCGACCTGGGCACCAATTCAGACGATCGCGTCGACTATCCCGATTACGCCGACCTCGTCGCCCGGCGCGTGGCCGCCGGCGAGGCCGACCGCGGCGTGCTGCTCTGCGGCACCGGCATCGGCATGGCGCTCACCGCCGACAAGGTCCCCGGCATCCGCGCGGCCGCCATCCAGACGCCCGAGTTTGCCGAGCTCTTCCGCGCGCACAACGACGGCAACGTCATCTGCCTCTCGGGCCGCTTCGTGAGCCTGGAGACCAACGAGGCCGTGGTACGCGCCTTCCTGGAGACCGAGCACGAGGGAGGGCGCCACGCGCTGCGCGTCGAGAAGATCATGCGCGAGGACGACCCGTCGTTCGAGGGCGTCCAGCTCGGCTAGCCGCACGCGCCTTTCGCACGTCCGCACGGCCCGCCCCGTC
>CADBMC010000010.1 GCA_902795635.1 uncultured Coriobacteriaceae bacterium
GTTGGTAGCCCGTAGCAGATTCGAACTGCTGATCTCCGCCTTGAGAGGGCGGCGTCCTAAACCGCTAGACGAACGGGCCATTCGGTTGTCAGGCAGGACATGGCTGGGATGGAGGGAGTCGAACCCCCACTGACGGAACCAGAATCCGTTGTCCTACCATTAGACGACATCCCATTGGGTGCGTCCTGCTGTGCCTCTCGGCGCGAGCACAAACTTTACGCGAAAGTCCGCTCGGTTGCAACATCAATCTCGAAAAAAGATGCGACCACTGTCGGAGACTCCCCAGCGGCCTTCCGCTGGGTATGATTGTAGGGCTGTATGGAACGTGCAAGCCGTGCCCGCCCAGCCGCCAGCGCCCGATGTCTGGCGCGACGCGAGCGACAGGAGCCCGATGCCCGAGGAACGCCATAACCAACCGAATCCCGGAGACGACTCCTCACAAGGCCGTTCCTCCCAGGAGGGCGCATGGCGGCATGCCCGCGCGCCGCGGAACCGCTTCTCGAGCCATGCCAAGGTGAGGCGGACGTCGGCCGCGCGCAAGCATTCCTCGTCCAAGGACGAGGGCGACGACACCGAGGGAGCGCGCAAGGGTGCCCTCTTCCTCGGGGCCGTGCTTGGCGCCTACGTGCTCTACCTCGTGCTCACCGGCCAGGTGCACGACATGGCCGAGGCGCTGCAGAACGTCAGCGCCGGGTGGATCGTGGGCGCGATCATCTGCTACGCGTTCTACTTCGTGTTCGGCGTGGGCGCCTACGCCGTCGCCGCCTGGCTCGACCGCGACTCGCCCGTCGGCATCCGCGACCTCATGAGCGTCGAGGCCTCGGGCGTGTTCTTCGGCAACCTCACGCCCATGATGGCGGGCTCGGTGCCCGCCCAGATCGTGCGCCTCACCCGCACCGGCATGGAGCCGGGCGAGTCCATGGCCATGCAGTTCACCCGCTTCATCTTGTTCCAGTTCGGCGTGGTGCTCTTCGCGGCCATCATGCTCGTGGCGCGCTTCCAGTTCTTCCTGGACACCTACGGCGACATCGTCTTCCTGAACCTCGTCGTCTTCTTCATGCACGCGCTCGAGCTCGCCGCGCTGTTCGTGATCTGCCTGTGCCCCAACTTCGTGATGCGCGTGGGCAACGCCGTCATCAAGTGGCTCTCGAAGCGCGGCTGGCTCAAGAACTACGAGCACTGGTACGACGTCGTGAACAACCAGGTGGCCGAGTTCAGCGACGCGTTCCGCCGGGCCGCGCGCCACGTGCCGAGCATGCTCGTCACGCTGGGCGTCACAATGGCCCAGCTGGCCTCGCTCTACATGATCCCGTGGTTCGTGCTGAACGCCTTCGGGCGCCCGGGCGACTTCCTGAGCTGCCTCGCCGCTGGCTCGATGGTCCAGATGGTGGCGAGCGCCGTGCCCCTCCCCGGCGGCACCGGCGGCGCCGAGGGCGGCTTCGCGCTCTTCTACGGCCCGCTGTTCGGCAGCTCCGCGACGGCCGGCTACCTGGTGTGGAGGCTCATCACGTTCTTCGGCCCTACGATCCTGGCGTTCCCGATGCTCGGCCTGCAGTCGCATGCGACCGAGTCCATCTACCAGCGCTGGAACGACCTTCGCCATGGCGCGGGCAGGCATCGCGGCGCCTACTCCTCGAAGGCGGGCGGGCGCGAGTCGGCCTATCGGCCGCATCGGCGCGGACGCTAGGAGGCCGACGGACATCCGCATCCGCCGGCCTCGCGTCAGCTCGCCTATGTCGTGCTCGAGACGCTAGGACGCCTGGCAGAGCCCCTTGGCGTGCTCGATGCGCCTGAGCGTCTCGGCGCGGCCGAGCAGCTCGAGCGAGGCGCCCATGGGAGGGGAGACCTGGCTTCCGCTCATGGCCACGCGGACGGCCCCGTAGAAGGGCCTCTTGCCCATGCCGAGCCGCTCGGGGAGCGGCTCCAGGGCGGCGTCGAGGGCGTCGGCCTTCCAGGAGGCGTCGTCGAGCGCCGAAAGCGCCTCGCCCGCCGCGTCGAGCGCCGCGCGGGCGCCGTCCTTCTGCAGGTTCTTGCGCACGGACTTCTCGTCGTAGGCAAGGTCCTCGCCCGCGTAGAGGAACCGGCTCATCTCGGCGGCGTCGCCGATGAGCTTCGTGCGGGGCTTGAGCACGCTCGAGAGGAGCTCGTACCAGGCCGCGTCGTGCGCGGGCGCCGCGGCGGAGTCGAGGCCGGCCGCCTCGAGGGAGGGCAGGAGCACGGAGCTCGAGAAGGCGGCGTCGTCCATGGCCTGCATGTAGGCCGCGTTCATCCAGGTGAGCTTCTCGATGTCGAAGGTGGCCGGGTTCTTGGACACGTGGTCGAGCGAGAACTCGCGGCAGAGCACGTCGCGCGGCACGATGGTCGTCTCGCCGTCGAGCGACCAGCCGAGCAGCGCCAGGTAGTTCACGAAGGCCTCCGGCAGGAACCCGGCGTCACGGTACTCCTCCACGCTCGTGGCGCCATGGCGCTTCGAGAGTTTCTTGCCGTCCGGCCCGAGGATCATCGAGATGTGCGCGAACGTGGGCGTGGGGGCGCCCAGGGCCTCGTACACCATGATCTGGCGCGGCGTGTTGGAAAGGTGGTCATCGCCGCGGATGACGTGCGTGATGCCCATCA
>CADBMC010000011.1 GCA_902795635.1 uncultured Coriobacteriaceae bacterium
AAGCCCTTGACGAAGGCGTCGAGCGAGCCGGGGATGGGCGGGAAGGCGTCGACGTCGCCGTGCGAGAAGTCGACGCGACGTCCCTCCAGGGGGCCTCCCTTGAGGCCGCTCACCTCGTCATGGCTCCGTACCTCCTGCCCGGGTGCTGCATCGACCCCCAGCAGCGCGAACTTGTCCTCGATTGGCGTCACGTGGCATCAGTTCCTTTCGGCCGGGGCGCCTGCCCAGGCCAGCGTCATCGGTCGCTTCCTGGCCCGTCTAGATGAACAGCGCGAGGGACGAGGGGGTGTGCAGCCTGCCGTAGATGTACTCGTAGAAGCGCGGCATGTCCTCGTCGGAAAGACGGCACAGGACGTTGTCGAACGCCTGGTCGCCGCGCCAGTAGGACCAGATGAGCGCGGCCCTCGTGGTGTCCTTGATGAACTCCATGCGGCTCTTGATCGCCGCCTCGCCGCCGAGCAGCGGCCACTGGCGCATGTAGTCCTCCACCTTCTCCTCGGGCCAGCCGAGGACATGGAGCTGATAGGAGGAGAGGGTGCCGATGGCGTTCTTGATGTCGGAGTAGATCTCGAAGATCCTGTCGTTCGTGTCGGTCCAGCCGAGGAACTGGCCGCCCTTGTCCGCGAGGCCCTCGAAGCAGCTCGAGGAGGAATGGTTCGTCACGGAAAGCAGGCCGTCCGCTGCGGCGAAACCCTGCTTCCAGAGCTCGCGGCGCAGGTAGAACTGCATGTAATGGCCCGGGTAGATCTCGTGGCACACGAGATGCTTCAGCGCGGGACGCGTGTAGATGGGGGCTATGTTGATCACGACCTGGAGGTTCATGACTTCGCTCCTTGCCGAGAAGGGGCCGCCATCGACCGTGGCCACCTTATAAGGCTCCTCGGGAAGCGGAAGGAACGTCCCCGTGATCTCGCGTGCCGTGCCCATGAGCTCGGTCATCGTGGACTGGACCTCGTCGCGCGGAACGGCGTTCTCCTCCTGCCAGCGCTGTGTGCGCTCCATCAGGTCACCCTTGTAGCCGAGGAGGTCGAAGTACTGGTCGAGCCGCTTGCACTGGTTGACCATGTAGGCCTCGCTCATGGGCGCGCCGTCCGAGAGCAGGAAGAGCGAGACCTGGTCGGTGAGGCGCTCGAGCTTGCCTTGGCGCCAGGCGCAGAAGCTGTCGAGTGATATGCAGGCCTGGCTGTAGTAGAGCCTGCGGTCGGGCTCGGGCAGCGTGAGGGCCTTCGCCGCGAGCTCGTCGAGGGCGGCACGTGCCTCGTCCCAGTCCGCGTAGGTGGCCGACTTGTCCCAGCCGAGGTTGATGCAGGCGACGCCGTCATAGTCGTCGTCGGTCTGGTAGAGCTTGCGGTCGAGGGCGTCTATGCCCAGCGTGACGGTCGCGAGCTCCTCCCCGAATTCCAGCGTTGCGTCGCTAAGCGGAACGAGCGTGTCTCCTAGCATGTCTGCTCCCTCTTCCTGGAACGATGTGGCCAATGTCTCTCTGCGAGGCGCGCGGCGGCTCCCGACTGCCTGCGCGCCAGATTCCCTATTCGGACGGCAGCGTCCAGAGCTCCCGCTGGGGGATGTAGAGGTACTCGCCGCCGTCCTCTCCCAGCTGGATCATCTCCTCCACGCCTATGACGCCGCGGGAGGTCATGTTGAACACCTCGAGTGTGAAGACGTTCCCGCTCTCGAGCGGCCGCGCCGGAAGGCCTCCCAGCACCTTGGAGTCCCCGGCGAGCTGGAAGCATCCGTCGTGCAGGGCGCGCCCAACCGAGTGACCGCCGCCCGAGGCATCGAACCCCTTGAGGCGCTCGTTGAGCATGCGGCTCACCTCCCGGCCCTCGATGCCCGGGCGCATCCCGCACCTCGTGGCGTCGATGGCCTCGATCGTGGCGTCGAACGCCTTCTGCACCTCGGACGGCGCCGCCGTCTCACCGGGCTCCAGCACATACCAGCTGCGCTGGAAGTCCGTCGCATAGCCAAGGGGATGCTTGGCGCCGAAGCTCAAGTGGAAGACGTCGCCCGGCTGCACTGAATTCGTGGGGGAGGGGTGAACGAGGCCCTGGTTGCTGCGCGCGCCCGCGTGCACGAGCGGGCAGGCGTCGTTGTCCCAGGAGCTCGTGAGGTGGTGCTTGGCCATAAAGGACTGGCAGTAGTCGTAGACCCATTCCTCGGTGGTGCCTGGACGCACGAGGCCGCCGAGCTCGTCGCATACCTGGTTCAGGAGCTTGAGCACGTCCCTCTGCAGCGCGACCTCCTCGTCCGTCTTGCGGCCGCGGATGGCCTGGATGGCGACTCCGTGAGAGATGCGATTCCCGTAAGGGGTTCCCTCGAGCGCCTTGAGCAGGCGTAGGTACATGCCTGCCGTAAGGCCGTCCGTGAGGGCGTCGTACAGGTCGACGTCTACGTCGATGACGTTCGGGTCGATGTCGCAGACGACCTGGCGCAGCAGCTCGTCGAAGTCGTCGTCATAGCCCGTGACCACGTCGAAGGCGCCCGTCTGCTCGACGCCCTCTACGTCCTTCCTGCGGACGAGCGCGCGGCGGCCGCCGTCGGGGGTGAAGAAGAAGGCAGAAGCGCCCATGACGTTGGACGGGAACACGAGGCGAAGCGCCGGGTCGCATACGTCGACGGTCTCGCGCCCCATGACGAGCCACAGCCCGATGCCCTTCTCGCGAAGGATGCTCGTGACCTGCGCTTGCTTTCCTGCGTAGAGCTTGTCCATTTGCTTTCGCTCCTAGATCTGTCCGGCGAGGTGGCATGCGACGAGATGCCCGTCTCCCATGTCCACGAGCTGCGGCTCCTCGGCAGAGCAGAGCTCGGTGGCGTAGGGGCAGCGGGTGTGGAAGCGGCATCCCGACGGAGGGTTGATGGGGCTCGGGACATCGCCCGTGAGAAGGCGCGCCGAATCGTTGTGCACGTCGGGGTCCGGGATGGGGATGGCGGCGATGAGCGCCTTCGTGTAGGGATGCAGCGAGTGCAGGTAGATTTCGTCCGAGCTCGCTATCTCCACGATCTTGCCCAGGTACATGACGCCGACCCTGTCGGAGATGTACTTCACCACGGAAAGGCCGTGGGCGATGAACAGGTAGGTGAGGCCAAGCTCGTCTTGCAGGTGCGAGAGCAGGTTGAGGACCTGCGCCTGGATGGAGACGTCGAGCGCCGAGACCGCCTCGTCGCAGATGACGAAGGAGGGGTTCACCGCAAGGGCGCGCGCGATGCCGATCCTCTGGCGCTGTCCGCCGGAGAACTCGTGGGGATAGCGCTTGGCATGCTCCGGCTTGAGCCCCACGAGCTTGAGGAGCTCTGCCACGCGAGCGTCGCGCTCCGCCTTGGAGCCCATGCCATGGACTACGAGCGGCTCCGCGATGATGGTGCCGACGGTCATCTTGGGGTCAAGGGAGGAGTAGGGATCCTGGAAGATCAGCTGCATGTCCTGGCGCAGGGCGCGCAGCTCCTTCTTACCGGCATGGGTGATGTCTTGGCCGCGGTAGAAGATCGAGCCCGAGGTGGGCTCCTCGAGCCTGAGGATGGTCTGGCCGAGCGTCGATTTGCCGCAGCCCGACTCCCCCACGAGGCCGAAGGTCTCGCCCGCGCGCAGCGTGAGGCTCACGTCGTCGACGGCCTTCACGTAGGTGCGGTTCTCCTCCCTGAATGACTTGTTGGCGGGAAAGTACTTCTTGAGGTGCTCGACCCTTATGAGCTCCTCGCCCTTTGCGGGCCTTGAGGTGCTAGGCATCGGAGTCCTCCCTTCCCTCGGAGGCGAGGAAGCAGCGGACGGCATGGCCGTCGTCCAACGTCACGAGCGGGGGAGCCTCGTTGAGGCAACGCTCCATGCATCGCTTGCATCGTGGGGCGAACTTGCAGCCCTTCGGCATGTCGTACATGCCGGGGACCGTCCCCTCGATGACCGGGAGCTCCTTGTTCGTGTCGCTGTCGAGGCGCGGGATGGACTCGAGGAGACCCTCGGTGTAGGGATGCAGGGGGTTCGAGAAGATGGTCCTCACGTCCGCGCGCTCGACCTCCTCGCCTGCGTACATGACGATGACCCACTCGGCCATCTGGGCGACGATGCCCATGTCGTGGGTGATGAGGATGAGCGCCATGCCGAGCCTGCGCTTCAGGTCGCGCAGGAGCTCCATGATCTGAGCCTGGATGGTCACGTCGAGCGCGGTGGTGGGCTCGTCGTCTATGAGCAGCTTCGGCTCGCAGGCGAGCGCCATGGAGATCATGACGCGCTGGCGCATGCCTCCAGAGAGCTCGTGCGGGTAGGCGTCGAAGCGCTTCTCTGGCTCCGGGATTCCCACCATGCGCATGAGCTCGATCGAGCGCTCCCTTGCCTGTGCCTTCGTCATCCCCTGGTGCGCGATGAGGGCCTCGGAGATCTGGAAGCCGCAGGTGAACACCGGGTTCAGCGATGTCATGGGCTCCTGGAAGATCATCGCGATCTGGTTGCCGCGGATGCCGCGCATCTCGTCCATGGGGAGCTTGAGCAGGTCCTTGCCCTCGAAGAGCACCTCGCCGCTCACATGCGCGGGCGGCTCGGCGAGGAGCCGCATTATGGCGAGCGACGTGACGCTCTTGCCGCAGCCTGACTCGCCGACGATGCATACCGTCTCGCCCTTGCGCACTGCGAATCCCATGTCGCGGACGGCCATGAACATGCCGTCGTCGGACTCGAACCCGACCGAGAGGTCGTTGACGTTGAGGAGCTTGTCTTCCATCTTCTGACTCCCTCCCTATGCCAGGTCGCGCTTGGGGTCGAGCGCATCGGTGAGGCCATCGCCCACGAAGTTGAAGGCGAGGACCGTCAGGAAGATCATCAGGCCCGGCGCGATGGCGGTGAGCGGAGCGGAGGCCATGGTCTCCTGGGCGCTTTGGAGCATGCTGCCCCAGCTGGCAGTGGGCGGGTTGATGCCGCAGCCGAGGAACGAGAGCGTGGACTCCATGATTATCGAGTTGCCTATGGCCAAGGTGGCGGTGACGACGATGACGTCGAGCGAGTTGGGAAGCAGGTGCGTGAGGATCATGCGCGCGTCGCCCTCGCCTGTGGCCCGCGCCGCCTTGATGTAGTCGAGCTCCTTGAGCGTGAGGAAGCGCGAGCGCACCAGACGCGCGGATGTCGTCCAGTTGAGCAGGGCGATCATGATGATCAGGAACGTAGGGGAGGGCTTGAAGATGACGCCCAGCACCATGAGCAGCGGGAGCGAGGGAATGGTGAGCACGAGGTCGGTGAGGCGCATGAGGATGCTGTCCACGACGCCTCCGTAATAGCCGGAGAGCGCGCCCACGAGCGATCCCAAGGCCATCGAGAGCGCCGCCGACAGCAGGCCGACGGCAAGCGAGATGCGCCCGCCGAACAGGATGCGCGTGAGCAGGTCGCGCCCGAGCGAGTCGCATCCCAGCACGTGCTCGGCGGTGGGCGTGGCGTTGATGTCGAAGAGGCTCACGGCATCGGGGTCGTAGGGGGTCACGAGCGCGCCGATGTTCACGAAGAGCACCAGCACGACGACCATCCAGAAGCCCGTCATCGCGATCTTGTTCTTGCGGAAGCGCCGCACGGCCTGCTGCAGAGGCGTGCGGATGACGGCCTGGCTCGTCGCCTGGGACTCGAGGTCGGCGGCGGCCTTCTTCCGTGACTTTGCGAAGTTCATGCCAAGCCTCCCCTCAGTACTTGATGCGCGGGTCGAGCGCCGCGTAGATGATGTCTGCGAGCAGGTTGCTCAGGATCACGAGCACCGCGTTGACCATGAGGATACCCATGAGGATCGGGAAGTCCTGCTTGGTGAGGGAGTCGAAGAAGAGCGACCCCATGCCTGGCCAAGCGAAGACGGTCTCGGTGATGACGGCTCCAGAGAACAGCACCGGGATGTCGAGCATCACGACCGTGACCATGGGGATCAGGGCGTTGCGCAGCGCATGCTTGTAGAGGACCACGCGCTCCTTGAGGCCCTTGGCACGCGCAGTGCGGATGTAGTCTTGGCCGAGGACCTCGAGATAGTTCGATCGTGCGTAGCGCGTCCAGCTGGCGATGTAGATGAGCGCGAGCACGATGGAGGGCATGATCAGGTGGCGCAGCAGGTCGAGCACGCTCCCCGCCCCCGGTCCCCCGAGCGAATAGCGGCCGGCTGAAGGCAGCCAGTGCAGCGTGACGGCGAAGAGCAGCTGCAGCATCAGGCCGAACCAGAACGACGGCATGGAGATGCCGAAGAAGGTGAGTGGCGTGGTGACGTTGTCGAACGTCTCGCCCTTCTTGATGGCGCTGCGCACGCCAAGGGGCAATGCGATGACGAGCGCCAGCAGGAAGGACGTCGCCGTGAGCTGCAGCGTGGGCACGACGCGCTCGCCGATCACGTCGATGACCTGGCGCTGGGAGTTGATGCTCACGCCCCAGTCGCCCGTGAGGATGCCCGTGAGCCAGTCGAGATACTGGATGTAGACCGGCTGGTTCAGGCCATGGGCCTCCTTGATGGCCTCTATCGCCTCGGGAGACGCGCTCGGATTCTCCAGGTACATGTCGAGCGGGTCGCCCGGCATGGCCTGCAGGAGCGCATAGATGATGATCGAGACGGCAAGAAGCATGGGGATAGCCTGTGCGATGCGCTTGGCGGCGTACTTGAGCAAACCTCTCATCCCCTTCCTGGCCGTCGTAGGGGCGTGAGCCCCTACGAGGATGGCCGTGACGCCTCTCCGTAAACGAGGAGGCAGGCACTCAGCGCGCCTGCCTCCTACGGAACTCGCGGAGCGGTGCTAGTTCTGCTTGAGCCACCAGGGCGACATCATGCAGAAGTTGGTCATGTTCGTGGGGTTGGGCACGAACTCCTGAAGGTTCTGCGTGTAGACGTCGATCTCCTTGTTGGAGTAGGTGACGATCTGCGGGAGCTCGGAGTCGAAGATGTCGAGGGCCTGCTTGACGAGGTCCTTGCGCTTGTCCTCGTCGAACTCCTTGTCGATCTGGTCGCAGAGGTCGGTGAAGTCCTGGTTCTCCCACTTGCCGCGGTTAAGCGGGCCGCCGATGGCGTACATCACGGTACGGGAGGGGCCAGGGGAGGTGATGTAGCGTCCAATGCCCAGGTCGTAGTCGCCGTCGTACATCATCGAGGTCCAGGTGGAGGCGGCGTAGTTCTCTGCGTTCAGCTTGATGCCGAGGCTCGAGAGGGAGTCGGCGAGCACCTGCTCCAGCTGCTCGTCTGCGGTGTTGTCGGAGCGGCATCCGACGCGGAACTCCAGGCGTACGCCGTCCTTCTCGCGGACGTCGTCGTCGCCCATCTTCCAGCCGGCGTCATCGAGGAGCTTGGCAGCCTTGTCCATGTCATACTGCCACTCGGTCTCGAAGCCATCCACGTGGTAGGGGTCCGAAGAGGTCCAGGGCTGGTCCCAGGCCTCGGGCACGCCGGCGTAGACCTTCTCGACGATGGACTTCTTGTCGACCGCGCATGCGATGGCACGACGGACGGCGACGTCGTCGAGGCCCGGCGTGGCGCAGTTGAAGTCGATGTAGCCCCAGGAGTTCAGGCCGTGGGTGATGGTGTCCATGCCCTCGATGTCCTGGACCTGGTCGAAGTTGGCATAGGTGATGCCGTAGGAGAAGTTCAGCTCGCCGGACTTGAGCATGTTGATGCGCGTGTTCTCGTCGGTCACGAAGCGGAAGGTGACCGAGTCCATGTAGGCGCCGTCACGCCAGTAGTCCTCGTTGCGAACGAGCTTGACGTACTCGCCGGTGGCCCACTCGTCGAACTTGTAGGGGCCGGTGCCGATGGGGCTGGAGTTGTAGCCGTTGTTGGCATCGTTCATGTCCAGGCCCTCGATGATGTGCTGCGGCATGATGCCGAAGGTGAAGAGCGTCTGGGCGAAGTCGGGGTTCACCGTGTTGTAGTGGCACACGACGGTGTAGTCGTCCGGGCAATCGATGGAATCGATGTCGGATACGCCGTCCTTGGACTCGGCATCCCAGTCGGGGTTGGCGAGGGTCTCCCAGGTGCACTTGACGTCAGCCGAGGTGAAGGGCTCGCCATCGTGCCACTTTACGCCCTCGCGCAGGTGATAGGTGATGTCCATCGTCTTCCCGTCGTCGGAAAGCACGATGCCGCCGTTGTCGATGGTCGGGACCTCGGTCGCGAGCACCGGCTCGTACTCCATCTTGTCGTTGGGGACGAGGAGGCCCTCGACGCATGCCGCCTGGACGTCGCCCATGAGGTGCGTGGAGTAGACGTTGAGCGTGTCGGGCTCATAGGAGAGGCCGATGACGAGGTCGCCGCCCTGCTGTGGGGTGCCGGCGTCGCTGCCCGTGGAGGAAGCGGCGTCGGAGCCCGTCGAGGAGCTGCCGCCGCCCGAGCAGCCGGCAAGCATCGCGGCTATCACGGAGCCGCCGGCAGCGACCGAACCCTTGACGAACTGCCTTCTTGTCTGATTAGTGTGAGTCATTGCCTGCGTCCTCCTCGTGCTCGACTTGCATCCGACTTGCGGTGCTTTCGCGGTGCCGAGCGGGATGCAACGCAAGACCAATGGGATTTGCTCGTCTGCGATCGAACTCCTGTCCCGCCATTGCCAAGCGCTGCGAGCTGGCATCGCCTGGAGCATCCGAGCGCTGCATCCCCCTCTGCCCGTTTGAGCAACAATGAAAGAACCGAAGCGTTTATTCGTCAATTGTGAGAAGCTGTGGGAAAGTAAGGTAAAAATGTGGTGTCTGTTTGATGACAGATTAATAAATTAGCAGGTAAATGAAGTGATTTGACGATATTGAACGATGCTTTCCAGCAAATTCTGAAACGTTATTGCCGGACTGTTATCGCTTTAGTCGGCTAAAGAAGGCGAGCAAAACAGCGTATACCACATTTGTCGCAAGTCTGTTCCCATACTGTATAAGGCGTTAATGGATATTAGATTAACGGCATAGATGACGACCCCAATGGATGGCCTGCCTGTGGCCGGCAGATGCATGCGGCTCCCCATCGGTCCTCCCGCCCGGGCTCCTACTCCTCTTCCTCGGCGAGGAAGTCCAGCAGCCTCACGATGCGCAGGTCGGGCACGATCCAGAGGCAGAACGCGAGCACCAGCGGAACGAGCGCCCAGTGCGATGCGGGCAGCGCGAGCGCCAGGACGAGAGCCAGGCACTCGAGGGCCAGCGTCAGCCGTTCCTTGAGAAGCGAGCGCTTGCGGAGGTCCACCGATGCCTTGGCGCCGCATTCCATGGCGAGCTTGTGGCGAATCACGCGCTCGAGGTTCATGTAGGTGAGCGACACCAGCATGTTGGAGACCACGTAGCACGTGGTGGGCAGCGGGGCATAGCCCGTCTTCTGCATCCAGTCGGTGGCGAGCGGGAAGAACGAGAGAACGAAGAGGAAGACGAGGTTGGACCACAGCATCCTGCCGTCCACCTTGTGGACGAGCTTGAGCAGATGGTGATGGTTGTTCCAATACGTCCCCACGCCGACGAAGCTCACCGTGTAGGCGATCACGGCCGGCACCATGCTGAGGAAGTCGGCCATGCTCGCACCGTCGGGCGCCGTGATCTCAAGCACCATGATCGTGATGATGATGGCGATCACGCCGTCGCTGAACGCCTCCATGCGGCCCTTGTCCATACGCTCCCCGTTCCCCGTGGTAGTGCGGCCGTCCCATTGTCGCGCGTCCCGCGCCTCCGTGCGCACGAGACATGTCGCCCTCGCGAGACGTGCCGCCCGCTCGTGGCCAGTCGGCCTCGTCGGCCTGCCTAGGAGGCTGCCTTCCCGAGCGAGGCCATGGCCTCGAGATGCCGCTGCAGCTGCGGGTCCACCGCGAACAGCACGAGGCCGTGGACCCCTCGCTTGAGCAGGACGTTGAGCTCGTGGCGGATGTTCGCCTCGGGGGCATCGCTGCCTTGGACGGCCTGGTAGTTGTGGCTCTTCGAGACGTCGAAGACGACCTTGCCGTCGCGCCATCCCACCGAGGGGCCAAGAATCACGCCGGCATAGTTGAGGTCGAATCCCTGGATCGTGTAGATGGAGCCGCACTCGCGGATGGTCTCGGGGCGCTCCGCCCAGGAGACGCCCTGCCCGTTCTTGCCGCAGAGCTCGTAGTTCCAGGGCATGCTGAAGTAGTCGGAGCCCTTGGGGTCGACCCCCAGGCTCTCGGGGCCCTTCGAGTTGTCCAGCGCGACCCAGCCGGTCTCCTCGCGGCAGATGCGCACCTCCCACATCCCCGCATCGTGGCTCTTGCTGGAGTACTTCCAGTCGTAGGTTGCCAGCACGCGCGAGATGCCCCTGGCCGTGTCCTCCACGATCGAGCCGTCCTCGTCGAACATGAGCGAATGGTCCTCGATGCGCGAGAGCAGCTCCCACGGCGAGCTCGCGACCTCTATCCGATACGGCACATGACCCTCGCGGGGCGCGTCCTTCGGGATGGGTCCGATGCCCCTGCCGGAGGCGAAGTCGTCTATCCAAGAGACGACCTCGTCGCATGCGTCGATGCGGAACTGGCGCCTCAGCACGACGTTCTGCACGTGCCAGGGGAGGCCGTCCCCAAAGTCGCGCATCGGCCCCACCGTCGAGCCGGGCTCGATCCTGCCCTCAGGGAAGAGCGTGCCCATCATCTCGGGGCCGATTTCCTGGGAATGGCGCTGGACCTGCTCAGGGTCGTACACGGCGATGGTCACCCGCGCGCGCCTCATGATGTCAAGCAGCATGTTCTGCATGCCGCGGTAGCTCTGGTTGCCCTGCGTCAGCAGCAGGTGCGCCTCGTCCACCAGCACGATGTCGGCGGGCGCGGCGGGGAACCCTTGGTTCGCGACGGTGCTGCCGTGCCCCTTCTCGCTGTGCTCGTTGATGAAGGGGACGGGGCCCTTCACCACCTCGCCGTAGCGCCGCTGTATGCCGAGGCGCCTCATTATGGAGTTGTAGACGTTGAGCTGCTCGTCGTGGTTGACGACGAGCTCCACCTCGCGCGCGGCGCCCTCCCTCTCGCCTGTCTCCTGGCACCTGTTGAACAGCGAGAAGAAGAGGTGGCTCAGGAGCACGGACTTCCCGGTGCCGGCGGCGCCCTCCACCACGATGAGGGTGCGCTCGTCGGCGCCGGCGCCCGACGCCATCGCGGCGTCCACCGCGCCCAGGATGGTCGCCTCTGCCGCCAGCTGCTCGTCGCCGAGGCGATGGAAGGGGCTCGCCTTGAAGATGGCGGAGTCCCGGATCTCCTCCTCTGCGGGGAAGAGCCTCGGGCTGTAGCGATGCAGCTTCTCCCATACCTGCGAGACGATGCCCGCGAGCTCGTCCTTCGTGTAGTAGTCGCCTTGGGGGTTGTCACGGGAGTTCACCACGACCACGCGGTCGTCGCTGCCGGAGGCCAGCACGTAGCTCATGAGCGTGCTCTCGAGGTCGAGCGTGAGGGACTTGTTGAAGTGGCCTTGGCCGATCACGAGCATCCGAGCGCGGGCGTCCCGGGCGTTGATCTGGCGCCAGTGCCGCTTGTTGCGGGACGTCTGGTAGATGCTCTCGTCGCCATGGTGCTCGAAGGTGCGTCGGTCGATGGAGTTGGTCTCGCCCACGTAGACGAGCCACTCGGGAGGCAGCGCGTATCCGGAGCGGGTGGTGCGGGCCTCTCTGCCTATGGCGCGGATCATGTAGACGGTGGGGTAGCTCTCCAGGAGTCGCCGGTCCTGGTCGGTGAGCTCGGCACCCGAGATGTCGCGCAGCTCCTCGCTCTCGATGCGCGCGTCCACCATGCCGATGCTGTCCGACGCCCGGTAGTCGAGGTCGACGATGACGGGGGCGGGAGATGTGGGCAGGAGGTCTTCCACGTGCGGTCCTGGTCCTTCGTAGGGAGCTGGGAAGTCTTATGGGAAGTATAGTCGGACGGCACGCCCGCTCGGCGCGCCCGCCCGACAGGCCCGGCCGGCCTAGTCCAGCTCCCGCGTCCCGGCCCAGAGCTGCCAGTACTCGCCGCGCTGGGCGAGGAGCTCCTCGTGGGTGCCGCGCTCCACGATGCGGCCGTGCTCGAGCACCATGATCGCGTTCGCGTCGCGCACGGTGGAGAGCCTGTGGGCGATCACGAATACGGTGCGGCCTGCCATGAGCTGGTCCATCCCGCGGGTGATGATCGCCTCGGTGCGCGTGTCGACGCTCGAGGTGGCCTCGTCCAGGATGAGCACCGGCGGGTCGGACACAGCCGCGCGCGCGATGGCGAGCAGCTGCCTCTGGCCTGCCGAGAGGTTGGCGCCGTCCTGCGTGATGCGCGTCTCGTAGCCCTTGGGCAGGCGCGAGATGAACGAGTCCGCGTTGGCCACCTTGGCCGCGCGGCGCACCTCCTCGTCGGTGGCGTCGAGCTTGCCGAACCGGATGTTGTCCGCGATCGTGCCGGCGAACAGGTGCGTGTCCTGAAGCACCATCCCTATGGAGCCCCTGAGCGCGGGCTTCTCGATGTCGCGCAGGTCGATGCCGTCGTAGGTGATGCGCCCGCCGCGGATGTCGTAGAAGCGGTTGATGAGGTTCGTGATGGTGGTCTTGCCGGCTCCGGTGGAGCCCACGAACGCGATCTTCTGCCCCGGCTTCGCATACAGCGAGAGGTCCTCGAGGACCGTCTGGCCCGGCGCATAGCCGAACGTCACGTGCTCGAAGCGCACGTCACCTGCGAGCGGGACCGTCGAGCCGTCTGCCAGGTGCCACTGCCAGCCGGCCGCGCCTGCTGCCATGCGAGCGTCCGCCGCGGCGCGCGCGTCGTCGGCCACTTCCACTTGCTCCAGCGTGACGGTGCCGCCGTCCGCCTCCTCCGGCTCGTCCAGGAGGGCGAACACCCGCTCGGCGCCGGCGAGCGCGGTGAGCATGAAGCTCCCGAGCTGCGTGAGCTGGTTGATGGGCATTGCGGACTGGCGCACGAACACGAGGTAGCTCGCGAGGCTGCCCACGTCGGCGGCGCCTTGTATGGCCATGAGCGCGCCCGCCACCGAGACGATGGCGAAGTTCGTGTAGGAGATGGCTACCGTCGTCGGCACCATCGTGAGGGCATAGGCCTGGGCGCCTGCGCCCGCCTCGCGCAGCCGCTCGTTGAGCCTGCGGAAGCCGGAGAGGTTGGCCTCTTCGTGCCCGAACACCTTCACCACCTTCTGGCCCGAGGTCATCTCCTCCACGTAGCCGTCGAGCTCGCCCAGGGTCTGCTGCTGGGCTGCGAACAGGCGCTTGGACCTGCGGCCGGAATAGCGCACGTACAAGGCGACGATCGCGTCGCATGCGAGGGTCACGAGCGTGAGGCGCCAGTCCAGCACGAGCAGCAGGATGAGCGTGCCGAACGTCTGGATGGCCGCCTGCATCATGGAGGCGAAGCCGTTGTTGAGCGCCTCGGAGACGGTGTCCACGTCGTTGGTGAAGCCGCTCATGATGTCGCCCGTGCGCGTGCGGTCGAAGTAGGAGAGCGGCATGCGCACGATGTGGTCGAACAGGTCGCGGCGTATGTCGGAGACGACCGTCTGCGCGGCGCTCACCATGACCTGCGTGTAGGCCCAGCTCGAGGCCACGGCCGCGGCGTAGATGGCTGCCGTGAGGGCCACGAGGCGGCAGAAGCCGTCCCAGTCGCCCCTGCCCACGGCGTTCACCACGGGCTTGATCATGTACGTGCCGAGAAGCGCGCCGATGCCGGCCACGGCCACGAGCACGGCCACGAGCAGCATGCGCTTGCGCGCATGGCCCATGTAGCGCAGGAGCCTGCCGAACGTGCGGCCGAGGTCCTTCGGGCGCGAGCGGGCGTCGCCCCTACCTGCCATCGTGGGCCTCCTCTCCCGCAAGGGCCGCATCCGTGCCGGCGATGCCGGAGCCCACCTGCGACTCGTAGAGCTCGCGGTAGATGCCGCAGCCCGCCATGAGCTCGTCGTGCGTGCCGATGGCGGCCACCTGGCCGTCCTCGAGCATCACGATCTGGTCCGCATCCATCACGGTGGCCACGCGCTGCGCGATCACGACCTTCGTCACGTCGGGCAGCTTGGCAAGCCCCGCGCGGATCCTCGCGTCGGTTGCCATGTCGCAGGCGCTCGTGGAGTCGTCGAACACGATGACGCGCGGGCGCATGAGCAGGGCGCGGGCTATGCAAAGGCGCTGGCGCTGGCCGCCGGACACGTTTCCCCCGCCATGGCCCAGGTCAGCGTCGAGCCCGCCGATGCGGTCGAGGAACTCGTCGGCGCAGGCGATGCGGCATGCCTCGAGCATGCGCTCGTCGGTGGCCTGCGGGTCGCCCCATGCGAGGTTCTCGCGTACCGTGCCCGTGAAGAGCACGTTCTTCTGCAGCACCTCGGCCACGCCGGCGCGCAGGGCGGCCAGGTCGTAGGAGCGCACGTCGGCGCCGCCCACGAGCACCTGGCCGGAGGTGGCATCGTAGAGCCGGGCGATGAGCTGCACCAGGCTCGTCTTGCCGGAGCCCGTGCCGCCCAGGATCCCCACCGTGGAGCCGGCGGCGAACGAGAGCGTCACGTGGCTGAGCACGTCCTTCTCGGCCGTTGCGCTGTACTTGAAGGAGACGTCGCGGAACTCCACCGAGCCGTCGGCCACCTTCGTGAGGCCGCCTTCGGGCGAGGCGATGGTGGGCTCCTCGCGCAGGACCTCGGCCACGCGGTGGATGCTCGTGACGGCGCGCGCGAGCAGCAGGAACACGCTCGAGAACATGTTGAGCGAGTTCATGATGAGCAGCACGTAGCTCATGAAGCCCGTGAGCGTGCCCACGCCGATCTCGCCCGAGAGGATCATCTGGCCGCCGAACCACAGCAGGGCCACGCTCGCCACGTCCATGGCCAGCTGGAACACCGGCATGTTGAGCACGGCGCCGCGGAACGTGCGCGACGCGGTCTTTGCCAGGCCCTGGTTCACCTGGTCGAAGCGCTCGTCCACGTAGCCCTCGCGCACGTAGGCCTTGATGGCACGGATGGCCACGAAGCTCTCGCGCAGCGTGTCGTTGAGCTGGTCCATCTGGGACTGGAGCAGCCGGTAGAGAGGGGAGACGTGGCGCACGATGAGCGTGAGCGCCACCGCCAGGAAGGGCACCACCACGAGGAACACCACGGCCAGCCTCGCGCTCATGGCGCATGCCATGGCAAGCCCCATGGCGAGCATGATGGGGCTCCTCATGAACGGGCGGAACCCGCTCACGATGGCGTTCTGGATCACGGTGATGTCCGTCGTGAGGCGCGTGACGAGCGAGGAGGCCTCGAAGTCGTCCAGGTTCGAGAAGGAGAAGCCCTGGATGTGCTCGTACTCCGCCTCGCGCAGGGCGGCGCCGAGGCCCATGGCGAAGTCGGCCGAGAGGCGCGAGTAGACGAGCCCGCAAAGCCCCGCCACGACTGCCACGAGGAGCATCTTCGCTCCGGTGGCGAAGACGAACGCCGTGTCGTGCCCGGCGATGCCGCGGTCGATGATCTGGCTCATGAGGAAGGGGATGACGAGCTCCAGCACCGTCTCCACCACGACGCCCGCCGAGGCGAGGGCGAGCTTGGCGCGAAGCGGCCGTGCATAGAGGCGGATCAGGCGCAGGTCGTCTTTCGCGGTGGGGCCGGCCGTCCCCTTCGCGTCGCTCCCGGATGCACTTGCACCCGTGCGCACGTCCCTCGCTGCCCCGACATGCTGCATGGCCCACCCCTCCGGCTGGCATCTGCCCGCTCACCGCGAATGGGCATCCCCAACATGGTTGCATGCGCGCACGCGCGCGGCACGGCGGCCGCGGGAAACTTCACATCCTTGTCAAGCGCGCCCGCTGCGGACAGGCGCAAGGGCAGGCAGAGGGGTCCGCAGAGACGCTAGCTCCCGCTCTGGAGGTAGGGCGCGAGCGCGGCCGCCACGTTGGGGGCCGGCATGGTCTGCAGCCACACGCGCCCCGGCCCCGTGACCACCGTGTTGAAGATGCCCTCGCCGCCCAGCAGCATGTTCTTCGCGCCATGCACGGAGACGACGTCCATCGAGCAGGTGGCCGACATCGCGGCGAGGTGCCCGGTGTCGATGACGATCTGCTGCCCCTGGGCGAGGTCGTAGGCGAGGACGTGGCCGTCGAACTCGGCGAAGACGATTCCCTTGCCGCTCACGCGCTGCATGACGAAGCCCTCGCCGCCGAAGAGGCCCGAGCCGAGCTTCTTGTTGAAGAAGGCGGAGAGCTCCACGCCCCGCTCGGATGCCAGGAACGCATGCTTCTGCAGGATCAGGTCGGACGTCCCGTCGAGCTGGAAGGCCATGATCGAGCCCGGGAAGCTCGAGGCGAAGGCGATGTAGCCGTCCCCGCCCTCCGCGGTGTAGACGTTCTGGAAGATGCGCTCGCCGGAGAACATGCGGCCGAGCGCCTTGCCGGCGCCCCCGTTGGTTGTGGTCTCCATCCTCATGTTCGGCGACATCCAGCTCATGCCGCCGCCCTCGGTGACCATGGACTCGCCTGCCGCGAGGCTGCATACGACGACAGGCAGCATCTCGCCGTGGATCTGGTAGTTCATGGGGCCCTCCGCTCCGTTGGGGTTATGGGTGGCCCCATGCTAGGACAGGGCGGCGCCCCTTCCGGAAAGCCGCACGTCGTCGGCGGGAGTGATGCCCAGGAGCTCCGCCTGGCGCGTGGAGGCGAAGCCGGCGTCGTGGCGCAGGCGTACCGAGATGCACAGCGTCCACAGGGGCAGCAGGTAGCAGAAGGCCGCGGCGGCGAGGCTCAGCGCGGGCGCGCCGGCGGAGGTGAGCACCGCGACGTTCGATATGGACCACGGCACGAGCGGGGAGATGATGACGACGCTGTTCTCGAGGTCGAGCGCGAGCGCCTTCTCGCTGCCCTCCGTGTTGCCGCAGAGCTCGCGGGTGAGCATGATCGCGAGCGTCTGGTTGCAGGCGACCATGCAGGAGGCAACGCTCGTGGCGAGCACGCCGAAGAAGGGGGTGGAGTGCTGGGAGAGCCTGGTCACGGCCCCCTCCGCCCCGTCGATGAGGCCCGTCCTGCGGAAGATGCCCGCGTAGCACGACGAGATGGCGATCACGGCCATGACGTTGGCCATGGAGACCACGCCGCCGCCGTCCATGATGCGCGCCACCGCCGCCTGGCTGGCCTGGTAGCCGAAGACGAGCATGCCGGGCAGGGCCGCCGGGCTCACGCCCTGGCAGAGGACGCACGTGGCGCATGCGAAGGCGAGGCTCGCTGACATGGTGACGAGCACGTTCATGCGCATGAGCGAGAGCACGACCACCACGAGGGCGGGAAGCGCCGATGCCCATCCTATGGAGTAGGTGCCCGCGAGGCGGCTCCCGATCCCGGCGAGCGCGGTCCCGCCGCCGAAGACGGTCCCGAGCGCCGCGTAGGCGACGCACGAGAGCGCGAAGGGAACGAGGCCCGTGCGCAGCATGCGGCCCACGTTGTCGAAGAGGTCGGTGCCCGTGAGACGGCTCACCAGCACGGCGCTCGTGCTCATGGGCGAGCAACGGTCGCCGAAGTAGCACCCCGAGAGCACGGCGCCGCCCACGAGCAGCTCGTTCGCGCCCATGGCATGGGCTATGGCCATGCAGATGACGCCCATGGTGGCCGCCGTGCCGAAGGCGGTGCCCAGGAGCATGGACATGAGGCAGCACATGAGGAACGAAGCCACGATCGCCGTGCCCGGGCGGATGAGGGCCGAGCTCCAGCACACGATTGTGGCGATGGTGCCGGCGGCGCGCCAGGAGGCGGCCAGGGCGCCGACCACCACGAAGAGCGCCAGCATGCCGCCGACCGAGCGGGCGGAGCCTGCCGCCGCGCGCGCGAGGTCGCGCAGGTGGACTCCCTGGGCAAGGCCGTGGCCCACGAAGAGGGCAAGGCCGCAGGCGAGTATCGCCGGCAGGGGCACCGAGACTGCCGTCCCTCCCACCAGAAGGACGACGAACGCGACGAGCGCGACGTGCTCTGCCATGTGGACCACCTCATGGTCGTGTGCGAAACAAACGGGAAACCTTTGCCGAATGCCAAGCTACGAGCGCTATAACCACAAGTCAAACCGTTAGTATTTGTCCTAAGAACAAGAAATTCTTGTTTAGTGCCATGACGGGCGAATCGTCGCGTAAGGGGATGGGAAGCCGACATGAACTTCCACACCATGGACTACGTCGTGGCGATCGCCGAGGAGCGCAGCTTCACCAAGGCTGCCGAGAGGCTCCACGTGACGCAGCAGACCCTCTCTGCGCACATCGCCTCCGTGGAGCGTGAGCTGGGGGTGCGGCTCTTCGAACGCACGGTGCCGCTCGGCCTCACCTATGCAGGCGAGGAGTTCCTCGCCTACGCCCGGCACTTCCAGGCGGAACGCCGCGCCATGGGCCAGGAGTTCCGCGACATCGCGCACGACGAGCGAGGCAGGCTTCGGGTGGGGGTCACCTCCTCACGCGGGCACATCATCATGCCCCGGGCCATAGCCATGTTCCAGGCCGACCATCCCGGCATCTCGATACAGCTCGTGGAGGGCGAGAACGACGAGCTCGTGGACGTGCTGGAGGAGGGGAGGCTCGACCTCGTGGTGGCAACGGTGTCCGCCAGCGAGCCGGGACTCCAGGTGCGCGAGCTCTTCCGCGAGGAGGTCGTGCTGGTGGTCGCCGAATCGCTGCTCGACAGGCTCTATGGCGAGCGCAAGGAGGAGGTCGTCGCGGCGGCCTCGCGCCCGAAGGGATTGCGTGCGCTGGCAGGCTGCCCGTTCATGCTGGTGGGCGAGCGCGACGTGCCCGGCGACTTCCCGCGCCGCGCCTTCGCCCGTGCCGGCGTCACGCCCGACGTGCGCGTGACCTCATCCAACTCCGAGACGCTCCTGGCGCTCGCCCTGCGCGGAACGGGCGCCTGCTTCGTGCCCTCCGAGCTCGTGGCGACCTCCTTCGCCGACCCCGAGGCTGCTGGCATGCGCGTCGTGCGCCTGGGCTCCGCCATGAGCTATAGGCTCTGCGTGGCCTGGCGCGAGTCGGCGCATACGTGGTCGATGACGGAGGCGTTCGCCAACGTGCTCATGGAGCAGTTCGCCGACGGCTCCCGCGTGAGCGCGTGACGTAGGGCGGCGCACCGATACGGGAGCACGGGCCTGCGCGGCTAGGCGTACGTGCCGTACAGAAGTCCGAGGACGATGCCTCCGTACTCGATGGCGTAGAAGACGAGCACGAGGACTTCCATGAGCATGGGAGCCTCGAGCGACATGCCTGGCTGGCTCACGACGAGGGAAAGAGCTCCGTAGAGCACGTAGAGCGCCACGATCACGGCGGCGAAGGCGCGTCTGGCGCGCGTGCGCTGCTCGGTCGTCCTGGCCGCCACGGCTTCTGGGCGGAGCCTGTGCATGAGGAAGACTCCCAGGGAGAACAGCAGGATGGGCATGGCAACGAGGCAAAACGCCGTGGCATAGCCGAAGAAGTAGCGGGTGTAGGCCATGTCCTGGAGGAAGGCGACGTAGACAAGGGCGTATGCGCCAGCTGCCATGACGACGGCGTAGGACGCGAGCTTGCGCTTGGAAGGCATGCTGGCCTCCTTTCCCGAAGAGAGCCTACATAGAGTCTGGTTTTTTTGCATGCCTTTCGACGACAAGATGGGAATGGCGGCAAGAGCGCATTCCCTCTCGGCAAGTGGCAATCGGCGCCCCGTCGAGGCCGGCTCGCACAAGA
>CADBMC010000012.1 GCA_902795635.1 uncultured Coriobacteriaceae bacterium
ATGCGCATGGGCGAGCTCGTCGAGCCCAGCTCGCTGCGCGGCGTCGAATGGGGTGTTCCTGAAGGCGATTCTCAAGATGCCTCCTCAGGGCATGCGGTCATGCCCGACGTTGTCCTCCGAAGCGAAGCACACGATACGCCAGAGGCCATCGCCTGCAGCGCGCGAGCGCAACTCCCAAGCCCAGTCGCGGCCACGCCTCCGCAGCTGGACGGCACGAATTTCTTCTAGACGCGTCCTGCCTGGGTACAAGATGCCCAATGGCACGTGCGTCGTGCGGAGCGCTTTCCCGCATGGGCGTAGCCGGCGCGAGGCCAAGGGAATCCAAGGGCAGACGAGGGAAAGCCGCATGCTCGAGCTGAAAGACGTTCGCAAGTCGTACAAGACCGGGGGCTTCGAGCAGCGGGCCCTCGACGGCGTCTCCATCGCATTCAGGGACAACGAGTTCGTGGCCATCCTCGGCCCCTCGGGCTCGGGCAAGACCACCCTGCTCAACGTCCTCGGCGGGCTCGACCATGCGGACTCCGGCGAACTCGTGATCAACGGCGTCTCGACGCACGAGTACCGCGATGCCGACTGGGACGCCTACCGCAACCACAACATCGGGTTCGTCTTCCAGAGCTACAACCTCATCCCCCACCAGACGATCCTCTCCAACGTGGAGCTCGCCCTCACCCTGTCCGGCGTGGGCAAGGAGGAGCGCCGCGAGCGGGCGCGCGAGGCGCTCGTGCGCGTGGGCCTCGGCGAGCACGTGGACAAGCACCCCAACCAGCTCTCCGGCGGCCAGCAGCAGCGCGTCTCCATCGCCCGCGCCCTGGTGAACGACCCCGACATCGTGCTTGCCGACGAGCCCACGGGCGCTCTCGACGCCAAGACCGGCGTGCAGATCATGGACCTTTTGAAGGAGGTCGCCAACGACCGGCTCGTGGTCATGGTCACCCACAACCCGGAGCTCGCCGAGCAGTACGCCACCCGCATCGTGAGGCTCGCCGACGGGCGCATCACCAACGACTCGATGCCCTTCGACCCCGTCGCGTCCGACGCCCTCCCCACGGAGCCCGACGAGACGCTCGCGGCTCCTCCGGCGGAGGCGGACGCCCATGCGGCCGCCAGCGCAGGCGGTGATGCGAGCGACGATGCTCGACGCGGACACGGCAGCAGGCGCGGCCGCAGGCGCGGGCGCGGCAGGCGCCAGCGGGCCTCGATGTCGTTTCTCACGGCGCTCTCGCTCTCCCTCTCGAACCTGCTCACGAAGAAGGGCCGCACGTTCCTCACGGCATTCGCAGGCTCGATAGGCATCATGGGCATCGCGGCCATCCTCGCGGTGTCCACCGGCGTGAACGACTACATCCAGGACACCGAGCAGAGCGCCATGTCCAGCTACCCCCTGCAGATCACGGAGCAGAGCGCGAACCTGGCATCCATATTCGGTATGGGAGGCTCGGCGTCAAGCGAGCGCCAGGAGGCCGAGCAGGGCAAGGGCTCCGCGAAGGAGAGCGGTACCATACCCGTCTCCACGGTCGTCGCGGACTCGGTGGCAACCGTGGACAGCAACGACCTCTCCTCCTTCAAGCGCTACCTGGATTCCGGCAAGTCCGGCATAGACGAATATGCGAAGGCGATCGTATACGACTACGGCATCACGCCGGCGTTCTACTACGCTGACCCCTCCGAGGGCACGAGCCAGCTCGGCTCGTCGATGCAGCTCATGAGCGACACGGCGGTCTCCTTGGCCTCCAGCATGGGCAGCGGCTACTCCTCCTCCGCCTTCGAGGAGATGCCCGACGACGAGGAGCTCGTCCAGAGCCAATACGAGCTCGTGGCGGGCCACTGGCCGGAGGGCGAGGACGAATGCGTACTAGTGCTCAACCGCTACGGCGGCCTCACCGACTACACCCTCTATGCAATAGGCATGCTCGACCAGGACGAATACGCACGCATGGTCCAGAGCCTTACGTCCGGCGAGTCCGTGGATTCCCCCGCGACGAGCGCGGAACCCACGAGCCTCTCGACCGCGGATGCGCTGGCCCTCGAGTACTCGGTCGTCGAGCCCTCCGCGCGCTACCAGCATAACGAGGCGACCGGAACCTGGACGGACATGGCCGATGACGCCAGCTTCATGGCGAATGCCATACGGAACGGCATCCACGTGCGCGTCGTGGGCGTGATCGAGCCGAAGGCCGACATGTCGGGCTCGCTCAGCGAGGGAATCGCCTACACGCATGCGCTCACCGAGCGCCTCATGTCAGACGCCGCCTCCTCCCAGATCGTGCAAGACCAGCTGGCCAACCCGGACGTGGACGTGTTCACCGGCAAGACCTTCGACGAGCTGCGCTCGAGCGCCGCGAGCTCGTTCGACATGGGCCAGCTCTTCACGGTGGACGAGGACAAGCTGAGGAGCGCGTTCTCCTTCGACACGTCCGCCCTGCAGGACGCGCTCGGCTCCGGCATGGACACGAGCTCGCTCGCCTCGGCCCTCTCGCAGATGGACGGCACCTCGCTTCTGGACCCGTCGCAGCTGGACGTGGACACGAGCGCGCTCTCGGGCGTCATCTCGCAGGACGACATGGCCAAGATCATGGCCGGGGCGCCGCAGCCCGACTTCTCCGGCGCCACGAGCTCGCTCAGCCAGGACGAGATAGACGCCATAACGCAGCTCGCCACCAACCTCGCGCAGGGCTTCCTGCCCTGGTGGTACCAGGTCCACCCCGGCGAGGCAATAACCTCTGACACGGACCTCACCCGGGCAATGCAGGAGTACCTCGCGACCGACGATGCCCAGGCCACGCTCGCGCAGATCACCCAGATCGCGGGCGAGGGCTTCCAGCAGCAGATGAGCCAGATGACGCAAGACTACCTTACCAACCAGCTCGCCCCCTACCTGCAGGCCCAGTTCCAGGAGCTCGCATCCAAGGCGGCGTCCGCCATGGCAGCGCAGCTCTCGAGCCAGCTGCAGGGCCAGATAGCCGCCGCCACACAGACGGCCGGCACCCAGCTCTCGCAGGCCATCTCCTCCCAGCTCTCGGGGAGCGCGGATGCGCTTGCCAGCGCGCTCTCGAGCTCGTTCTCCTTCGACCCGAGCGCCTTCGCCAGCGCGATCCAGTTCAACATGACACAGGAGGAGCTCGTCTCGCTCATGCAGAGCTACGCCAACGCCGCGAACCTCTCGTATGAGTCCAACCTCACGACGCTCGGCTACGCCGACCCCGAGAAGCCCTCCGAGATCGACATCTATCCCATCGACTTCGACGCCAAGGAGCAGATCCTCGACCTCATCGACGAGTACAACGCGAAGGTGAAGGCCGAGGGCCACGACGAGCAGGCAATCAGCTACTCCGACGTCATGGGGAGCCTCGTGAGCTCCGTCACCGACATCGTGAACACCGTCTCCAGCGTGCTCATCGCGTTCGTGAGCATCTCGCTCGTGGTGAGCTCCATCATGATCGGCATCATCACCTACATCTCGGTGCTCGAGCGCCGCAAGGAGATCGGCATCCTGCGCGCGATGGGCGCCTCGAAGCGAAACGTGGGCAACGTGTTCAACGCCGAGACCTTCATCGAGGGGCTGCTCTC
>CADBMC010000013.1 GCA_902795635.1 uncultured Coriobacteriaceae bacterium
AGAGATGCCGTGGCAGCGCATGATCTTGTCGAGCGCGGTGGCCTTCGTCACCCGGCGCGGCGTGAAGTCTATGGCCACCTGGCCCGTACGCTGGAACACGAACTCGTCGCCCATCTCGCAGGAGAGCACGTAAGCCAGGTCGGCTATGGCATCCGGGTTCGAGCAGATGCACACGCCCAGCACCACCTGCTCGCCGGGGTTCGGCCGCCCCTGGGTGTAGCGGGTCCAGGCCCCATGGCAGGCAAGGAAGCGCCGGTACTTCTCATCGTCCTCGTCGTAGCAGTAGGTGCGCTCGGCCGTGCCGCAGGTGAGGTGCAGGCAGTCGAAGCGCGCGGCGACCTCGGCGAGCCGCTCGAGCGCGTCCACGCTGAACGTCTCCTTGCTCACCAGCTCGTCGCCCACGTAGGCCTCGGTGCCGTTCGAGCACACGAAGTCCATGGACGAGGCCACCGGCGCGAAGAGCTCGCGCAGGGTGTCGTGCCGGCGGCCGGAGCCCACGCAGAAGCGCACGCCCAGCTCGGAGAGCTCGCCGATGAGCCCGATCGTCTCGGGCGGGAGCTCCGAGGCGCCGTCGAGCAGCGTGCCGTCCATGTCTGCGGCGATGAGGCGGATCATCGCGCACCGAACCTCATCGTGGCCGAGCCGTCCCCGCCGGCCCAGAGCTCCTCGAGCAGGCGGCGCATGTCCTTCTGCACGCCGTGCTCCCTGTTGGACTCGATGACGCGCCGCGCGGCCTGCTTGGGCGCATACAGCGCGTTGGACATGGCCGTGGGGTATCCCACGAGGCGCAGGATGTCGTAGTCGTTCATCGAGTCGCCGTAGGCCACCACCTCGTCGGGCGATATGCCGTAGTGGTCCATCACGACCTGGATGGCCGTGCCCTTGTTCACGTCGTGCGGCATGAAGTCGATGGAGTAGTTGTCAGTGGGCGAGAAGGTGAAGCGGTCACCCATCTCCAGCGTGAGCACGTAGGCGCTGTCCATCACGTTCTGGCCACGGTCGTCGGCCACGAAGCCCGTGAGGTTGTTCGTGGTGGGCAGCGGGGTGACCGGCGTGGGGAAATCGTTCCAGAGCTCGGCCAAGGTGCGCGTGTAGTGCAGCGCCTTCACCGGCGGGTCCAGCAGGAAGGCGTGGTCGTCCACGTCGCGGACGATCACGTGCAGGTTGTCGAAGTCCTCGCAGAGCCTGGCCAGCGCCATGACGTCCTGGTAGCTGAACAGCTCGCGGTCCACGGTCTTGCCCTCGATCACCGTATGGCAGCCGTTGGAGCATACGAAGTCCATGCGGTCGGCCACGGGGGCGAACACGTCCGCGAGGAACTGGTACGGCCTGCCGGAGCTCACGCAGAAGCGCACGCCCTGCTCGTAGAGCCCGTCGATGAGCTCGAAGGTCTCGGGCGGCACCTTGGAGCGCTCGTCGAGCAGCGTGCCGTCCATGTCGGAGGCGATCAGCCGGATCATGGGGCGTCGTCCCTAGCGCCCGGCCGGCTCGCCAGCGGCGCCGCGCTCGGCAGCCAGGTCGTCGAGCACCTTGCGCATCTCGCGCTGCACGCTGTGCTCGGAGTTCGTGCCTATGGTGCGCTCGGAGATCTGCTGCACGGCGTAGCGGGCGTTCTGCATGGCCACGGGGTGTCCCACGAGGCGCAGGATCTCGTAGTCGTTCATGGAGTCGCCGAAGGCCATCACCTGGTCGGGCGTGATGCCGTAGTGGGCCATGACCTGCTGGATGCCGGTGGCCTTGCTCACGTAGCGCGGCATGACGTCGATCCAGCGCTTGTCGGAGGGGGCGAAGCGGAACGAGTCGCCGAGCTCGCGGTCGAGCGCGTAGGTCATGTCCATGAGGTAGGTTGCGTCCTCGCAGTAGATGGAGCCCTTCAGGATGTTCACCTCGGGCGCGGGGACCTCCCTCACGCGCAGGTTGTTGCGCAGGTCCTTGTCGATGGCGCGCTCGTACTTGCCTATGTCGTCGAGCAGGAACGTGTGCGTGCGGTCGTTGAGCATGAGGTGCAGGCAGTCGAACATGCGCACCACCTGGGCCAGCTTGATCACGGCCTTATGGGAGTAGATCTCGCGGTCGATCATCGTGCCCTGCACGTATACCTGGCATCCGTTGGACGCCACGAAGTCCATGTCGCACACCACGGGCTCGAAGAACTCGCACAGCGTGTCGTAGCGACGTCCCGACGTGACGCAGAAGCGCACCCCCGCCTGCGAGAGCTCGCGGATGAGCCCGAAGGTCTCGGGCGGCATGCGCGAATCCTCGTCGAGAAGCGTGCCATCCATGTCAGAGCAGATGAGTCGGATCATCTCGTCCTCCCGAACCTCCAGAGCATGCCAGACATGACAAAGGTATCATTCGAAGGCAGCGTTTCGCACGATGAAGCCTGGGCGTGAGCCTTCGGGCGCGAACGGCGGCATCGGCCCCATGGCCCCAGGCGGCCATCCTGCCGATGCGCGCGCAAGGCCGATCCGATTGACGCGTTCGGAGGGCGCACATGATGAGCATTCGGCACGTAATCGCGAGCCCCGTCTCGGGCAGGACGATCCCTCTGGATCAGGTGGACGACGAGGTGCTCTCATCGGGCTTGGTCGGCGAGGGCCAGGCCATAGAGCCCAGCGACGGCACCGTGCTCTCCCCCGCCGACGGCCGCATCGTGCGCATGGCATCCACCAAGCACGCCTTCTGCATGCTCACCGACGACGGCCTCGAGGTGCTGGTGCACGTGGGCATAGACACCGTGGGCCTCGCGGGCGAGCCCTTCGAGGCGAAGGCGGCCACCGGCGACCACGTGACCTGCGGGGACGTGGTCATGAAGGCGGACCTCGAGTCAATCCGCCAGCAGGGCATCTCCGCCCTCACATCCGTCCTCATCACGAACTACGACGACGATGAGGAGGTCACGGCCGTCCAGAGCGCCTCCGACGAGATTCGCGCCGGCGACCCGCTTCTGGTCGTGTGCAAGTAGGTCACGAGCATCCCGCCGGGGGCGCCGCACGTTCGGCGCCCCGCGGGCCTGGCCTCGCGGGGCCCTTACGCCTGACCCTTACGCCTGGGGAACGGCGAAGAGGGCCACGAGCTCCTGCAGCACGTCCACCTGGCGCTCGAGCGACGAGACGGGGATGAACTCGCGCTGCGAGTGGCAGAGGAAGCCGCCCGTCGCGAGGTTCGGGCAGGGCAGGCCGCGAAGCGAGAGCTGCGAGCCGTCGGTGCCGCCGCGGACCTCCTGCACGAAGGGCTCAACGCCGCAGGCACGGTTCGCCGCAAGAGCGTTGTCCACCAGGAACATGCAGTCCTTGAGGGCGCTCGCCATGTTGCGGTACTCGTCGCGCAGGGCCACCTCCACGGTGCCCTCGCCGTAGCGGGAGTCGAGGAAGGCCGCGGCGTCGAGCATGGCCTGCCTGCGCGCCTCGATGCCGTCGTCGAAGAAGTCGCGCAGGATGTAGTCGATGCGCACGTGCTCGCTGGTGCCCTCCTCGCGGATCGCGTGGAAGTAGCCCTCGTAGCCCTCGGTGTGCTCCGGGCGCTCCCACTCGGGCAGCAGCGCGTCGAACTCGCGGGCGACGGTGATCGCGTTCACCATGAGGTCCTTCGCATGCCCGGGGTGAACGACCTTGCCGTTCACGTCCACCTTGGCCTCGACGGCGTTGAACGTCTCGTAGGCAACCTCGCCCAGGGCGCCGCCGTCCACCGTGTAGGCCCACGTGGCGCCGAAGGCGTCGAGGTCGAGCAGGCTCGCGCCGTGGCCGATCTCCTCGTCGGGGACGAACGCGACCTTGAGCGCGGGATGCGCGAGCGTCGGGTCCTTCTTGAGCCGGGCGACGAGCGCCGCTATCTCGGCCACGCCGGCCTTGTCGTCGGCGGAAAGCAGCGTCGTGCCGTCCGAGCACACGATGTCCTGCCCCGCGAGGCCCTCGAGCTCCGGGCACTCCGCCGGCGAGACCGCCACGCGCCCGTCGGGCTCGTCGCGGATCACCAAATCGCCGCCCTCATAGGTGATGACCTGCGGCTTCACGCCGAGCGCGCACACGTCGTGCGCGGAGTCGAAGTGGGCGATGAGGCCGAGCGCGGGCAGGCCCTCGGCGCCGGCCGAGGCGGGAAGCGACGCCGTCACGTAGGCATGCTCGTCGCAGGAGACATCGTCCAGCCCGATGGCCTCGAGCTCGTCGGCGAGCAGCCTCGCCATGGCATGCTCGCGGGGGGCCGAGGGGACCTCGTCGGCGTTGTCCGGGTCGGACTCCGAGTCCACGGCGACGTACCTCAGGAAGCGATCGAGAACATCAGACATGACGAGCCCCTTTCCGGCTGCCGTCCCGCACGGTGCCGGCGCGAGAGCCGGCCGCACGGGAGGCGCCCCCGTATTCCACGAATGCGCAAACGCCAAAGATGATAGGCCATGCGCGCCGTCGCACGGCGCGCTGCGCCGGAGCGAGAGGCGCCGGGCCCGTCCCTTGCCCTACAGTCGTGCCATACGGCAAGAGCGGAGGTGGGCCATGAACTTCGTCTTCGTGTCGCCCCAGTTCCCCACGAACTACTGGGCGTTCTGCGCCCGGCTGCGCGAGCTGGGCGTGGACGTGTACGGCATCGGCGACGCGCCCTACGACTCGCTGGACCCCCGCCTGCGCGAGTCGCTCGGCGAGTACTTCCGCGTGGACGACGGCACCGACTACGAGCAGGCCTACCGTGCCATGGCCTATCTCGCCTGGAAGCACGGCCGCCCCGCGTGGGTTGAGTCCAACAACGAGTTCTGGCTGGAGACCGACGCCCGCCTGCGCACCGACTTCCATGTGACGACCGGCGTGGACGAGCGGGGCGTGGTGCCCTTCAAGAGCAAGTCCGCCCAGAAGGCCCTCTATGCGAAGGCCGGCGTGCCCACGGCCGAGGCCCGGCCCGTCCGCGAGCGCGGCGACATCGCGCGCGCCGTCGAGGAGCTCGGCCTTCCGCTCATAGCCAAGCCGGACGTGGGCGTGGGCGCCGCCGGAACGCGCAAGCTAGCGAGCAAGACGGCCGTGCGCCGCTTCGAGCGCGAGTGGCAGGGCGAGCCCTACCTGCTCGAGCGCTTCGTGCGCGCCGACGCCATCTATTCATACGACGCCATCTTCGACAGCCATGCCGAACCCCTGTTCGAGAGCTCCTTCTGCTTCCCGCCCTCCATCATGGACGTGGCGCAGAAGGGGCTCGACCTCGCCTACCACGTATACCCCGTCTCCCCCGAGCTCGCGCGCATGGGGCGCGCCATGGCCAAGGAGTTCGGCGCACGTCAGCGCTTCGTGCACTTCGAGTTCTTCCGGCTCGCCTCCGACCAGCCGGGCCTGGGCGAGAAGGGCTCGCTCGTGGGGCTCGAGGCAAACATGAGGCCTGCCGGCGGCATCTCGCCGGACATGATGAACTGGGCGCACGGCTGCGACGTCTATCGCGTGTGGGCGGAGATGGTCGCCTTCGACGAGCGCCGCGATGCCGAGCCGGACGCGGGCCTGTGCAGCGCCTACGCCGCACGACGCGACGGGCATGCCTACGCGCACACGGCAGACGAGGTGCTCGTGCGATTCGCCGACAACATGCGGCTGCACGAGCGCGTGCCCGACGCGTTGGCAGACGATTTGGGAAACGAGGCGTTCGTGGCGCTGTTCGACGACGAGCGCCAGGCGAGACGGTTCACACGCTACGTGCAGCGGCGCCAGCCCAAGACGACGGCGCGGCCCGACGCAAAGGAGGCGTGAGATGCAGGGAGAATATCGCAGGGACCACAGCGCGGCGCTCGGCCGCGAGATGGAGTGCAAGGTCTTCGGCAGCTCGGGCAAGGTGTGCCTGGCCTTCCCGCCGCAGAACGGCCGTTTCTTCGACTTCGAGGACAACGGCATGGTGGAGGTCGTGGAGCCCTGGATCGCCACGGGGCGGCTCCAGCTGGTGCTCGTGGACTCCATCGACGCCGAGACGTGGTCCGACACGGGCGGCGACTACCACTCCCGCATCGAGCGCCACGAGCAGTGGTTCTCCTATGTCGTGGACGAGCTGCTGCCCGGCGTGGAGGCGGACAACCCGAGCTATGCCTCCGGCGACGAGACGAAGGCGATGACGACGGGCTGCTCCATGGGCGGCTTCCACGCGGCGAACTCCTTCTTCCGCAGGCCCGACCTCTTCGACGCCACCATCTCGCTCTCCGGCATCTACACCGCGGACTTCTTCTTCCCGCACTACAACGACCCCACGATCTACGAGAACTCCCCCGAGGACTTCCTCGCCAACATGCCCGAGGACCATCCCTACATGGCCCTCTACCGCAAGTCCAGCATCGTGCTGTGCGTGGGCCAGGGCGCATGGGAGGACGACATGCTCGCCTCCACGCACCGCATGGAGGACGTGCTCGCCCGGAAGGGGATCCCGGCCTGGGTGGACTACTGGGGCCATGACGTGAACCACGACTGGCCCTGGTGGCAGAAGCAGCTCCCCTACTTCATGGGCTACCTGCTGTAGCGGCCGCGCGACATCGTGCGATCCCATGCGCGCATTGCTAGGCCCCGTGCGGCCTGAAGCAGCGGATTCGAAAATCCCCCATGTTAAGGTGGGTTTAACGGAGGGACTTTCTCGCCGCAGCTCGTGCGGCATGGCCGCATAATGCTGACCCAACCCTGCTTCCGAAGAGAAAGGGAGTTTCCATGGCGAGGGTGTACAACTTCAGCGCCGGTCCGGCCGTCCTTCCCGAGGAGGTCCTCGAGCAGTGTGCCTCCGAGATGCTCGACTTCCACGGCAGCGGCATGTCGGTGATGGAGCTGAGTCACCGATCGCAGTGGTTCCAGTACATCATCGACGAGGCCGAGGCCGACCTGCGCGACCTCATGGCCATCCCTGACAACTACCAGGTGCTCTTCCTGCAGGGCGGCGGCTCGCTGCAGTTCAGCGCCGTGCCGCTGAACCTGTCCGCCAACGGCGTGGGCTCGGGCAAGGCCGACTACATCATCACCGGCAACTGGGCCAAGAAGGCCTGCGAGGAGGCCGCGCGCTTCATCGACGCCAAGCCCGTCGCGAGCTCGGCCGACAAGAACTTCACCTATATCCCCGACTGCTCCGACCTGCCCATCCGCGAGGATGCCGACTACGTCTACATCTGCGAGAACAACACCATCTACGGCACCACGTACAAGAAGCTGCCCAACACCAAGGGCAAGGTCCTTGTCTCCGACGTGAGCTCCATGTTCCTCTCGCAGCCCCACGACGTTAAGAGCTACGGCGTCGTGTATGGCGGCGTTCAGAAGAACGTCGGGCCCGCCGGCGTCGTGATCGACGTGATCCGCAAGGACCTCATCCCCGACCACGAGCTGCCGGGCGTCCCCAAGCTGCTCGAGTGGAAGACCCAGGCGGACAAGGGCTCGCTCTACAACACGCCCAACTGCTGGGGCATCTACGTGTGCGGCCTCACGTTCAAGTGGCTGAAGAAGCAGGGCGGCCTTTCCGCGATGAAGGAGCGCAACGAGGCCAAGGCCAAGGTGCTCTACGACTTCCTGGACGAGTCCAAGCTCTTCCACGGCACCGTGCGCCGCGAGGACCGCTCGCTCATGAACGTGCCGTTCGTCACCGACAGCAAGGAGCTCGACGCCGAGTTCGTGAAGGAGGCCACCGACGCCGGCCTCGTGAACCTCAAGGGCCACCGCACCGTGGGCGGCATGCGCGCCTCGATCTACAACGCCATGCCCTACGAGGGCGTGGTCGCGCTCGTCGACTTCATGAAGCGCTTCGAGGCTGCCCACTAGCCGCGACGCCGGCTCGGCGCCTCGGCCACATACGATGGGAGACACCCAGATGTACCAGGTACATTGCATGAACAACATCGCGAAGGTGGGCACCGACGAGCTCGGCCCCGACTTCGCCCTCACCGACGACGCGGACGCTGCCGACGCCTTCATGGTGCGCTCCGCCAACCTGCACGAGGTCGAGTTCTCCGACAAGCTGCTCGCCATCGCGCGTGCCGGCGCCGGCGTGAACAACATCCCGCTTGACACCTGCGCCAAGCGCGGCATCGTCGTCTTCAACACCCCCGGCGCCAACGCCAACGCCGTGAAGGAGCTCGTGCTCTGCGGCATGCTGCTCGCGAGCCGCGACATCATCGGCGGCGTCGAATGGGTGCGCGAGAACGCCGACGACCCCGACATCGCCAAGAAGGCCGAGAAGGCGAAGAAGGCCTTCGCAGGCAGCGAGCTCTCGGGCAAGACCATCGGCGTCATCGGCCTCGGCGCCATCGGCACCATGGTGGCCAACACCGCGCGCCGCCTCGGCATGCACGTGTACGGCTACGACCCGTTCCTCTCCGTCCGCGCGGCACTCAGCCTGGACTCCCACACCCACGCGGTGCCCGACCTCGGCCAGCTGCTCCAGGTGGCCGACTTCATCACCATCCACGTCCCGGCGACCGACAAGACGCGCCACATGATCGGTGCGGACGAGATCGCCCAGATGAAGGACGGCGTCGTCTTCCTCAACTACGCGCGCGACACCCTCGTGGACGAGACCGCCATGGCGGAGGCCCTGCGCTCCGGGCACGTGGCCCGCTACATGACGGACTTCGCAAACACCGCCTCCGCCCAGATGCCGCACGCCATCGTGACCCCGCACCTCGGCGCCTCCACCCACGAGGCCGAGGACAACTGCGCCGTCATGGCCGCCAACGAGCTGGCCGACTACCTGGAGAACGGCAACATCCAGAACTCGGTGAACTTCCCCTCCGTCGACCTCGGGCCCATCTCCACGCCCATGCGCCTGGCCGTGTTCCACAAGAACGTGCCGCAGATGATCTCCAAGATCACCTCGATGGTGTCCTCCTTCGACGCGAACATCGCGAACATGAGCGACAAGAACGCGGGCGAGAACGCCTACATGCTGCTCGAGCTCGACGACGAGATCTCGGCCGATGAGGTCACGCGCGTGAGCTCGATCGACGAGGTGTTCCGCGTGCGCGAGATCCGACCGCAGGCCTAGCGTATCGTCGCCGACGGCAAGCGAACGCAGAGCGGCCCGACGGAAGCATCCGCCGGGCCGCTTTCATGTTCCGCTTGCGAGTAGCCGGCTCGTAAGGTACGCGACGTGTGCCACGTGCGCGCCAGGCATTGCGCCGGCCGAGGCTTACGCCGGCGTCACCGCGTTGACGGGCGCCTCGCCTGCCACCAGGCGCTCCACGTCGGCGACGCACTTGTCGCCCATGTCCTTGAGGCACTCGACCGTGTACGCGGAGATGTGCGTGGTGGCAAGGACCTTCGGGTGATGCAGGTAGGGATGGTCTGCCGCGGGCGGCTCGTCGTGCATCACGTCCGTGGCGTATCCCGCCACGACGCCCTCGTCCAGGGCGGCGAGCATCGCGTCCTGGTCCACGAGGTCCGCGCGGGCGCAGTTCACCACGTAGGCGCCGCGGCGCATCCTTGCGAAGGCCGAGGCGCCGAGGAGGCCCACCGAGGTCTCGTTGAGGCTCGCGTTCATCGAGACGACGTCGGCGCGCTCGAGCAGCTCGTCCAGCGACACGTAGGACACGCCATGGGCGCCCGCCCATTCGTCGCGGCGCACGGGGTCGCACGCCAAGACCTCCATGTCGAAGCCGCCGCCCAAGATCTCGGCCACCCTGCTGCCGATGTTGCCGCAGCCGATGATGCCTGCCACCTTGTGCGAGAGCCCGGCGCCCACGAACTGGGCGCGGTCCGCCCAGCGGCCCTCGCTCGCGGCAACGTGCGAGTCGCTCACGTGGCGCATCACGTCCATGAGAAGCGCGACGGATCCCTCGGCCACGGCGTCGCGCTCGATCTCGGCGCTCACGATGGTCACGACGCAGCCACAGGCGGCGGCCGCCTCCACGTCCACGTTGTTGTAGCCGATGCCGTGGCGCGCTATGAGCCTCAGGTCGCGCTTGCGCTCGAAGAACTCGGCGTCGAAGAAGGGCGTGACCGACGAGATCGCCACGTCGAAGGGCGCGAGCGCCTCCGCGAGCTCCTCCCCATGGCAGTCTCCCGCCACGCGCACGCGCTCCACCTGCCCGAGCCTCTCCAGGCGCTCGATGTGCTCGGGAAAGCGCCTGCCGAACGACGAGCTGTTCACTATCGCGATGCGAAGTCCCATGGAACCCCTTCCCCATCTCACGAACGTGCGCTGACGACGAGCGGCTGCGCATGGCAGATGCCACACGCAGCCGCTGACGTGCGTCCTTGCCTAGCCCACTCTACACGCCATGGGCGGCCTTGATGCGCTCTATCTCGGCCTTCTGCTCCTCGGTGAGGGGCAGCTCGCCCTCTCCCGATGCGGCGCAGGAGCTCGGGCCGGAGCCGGTGCCGGAGTCGAAGTCCGAGCCGTAGTCGTTGTTGGCCTCGCGGCGCGCCCAGTAGCTCTCCTCCACGTAGGGAGAGACCACGTGGTCCGTGGGATCGGTGGGGTTCTCCAGGCGGAAGCCCTGCTCGCGGTTGGCACGGAAGTTCTCCTTGGCCACGCTGATCATGAGCTTGATGCGGTTGAGCTGGTTCACCTCGGAGGCGCCGGGGTCGTAGTCAACGGCCACGATGTTGGACTCGGGGTGCATCTGGCGCAGGCGCTTGATCACGGACTTGCCCACCACGTGGTTGGGCAGGCACGCGAAGGGCTGCGCGCACACGATGTTGGGCGTGCCCGTCTCGATGAGGTCCACCATCTCGGCCGTGAGCAGCCAGCCCTCGCCCATGGTGTTGCACAGCGACAGGACCTCCTGCGCCTTGTCGGCCAGCTCGCGCACGTCCGGGTAGGGCTCGAAGCGCTTGGAGGCCTCCAGCATGCGGTTGATGGGCTCACGCATCTTCTGCACGTAGTTGATGGCCACGGTGTGCGTGAGGCGCGCCACGGCCTTGGAGCCGAGCTCGTCCTTCATGCCCATGGGGCCGGCGAGGCTGTAGAGGAAGAAGTCCACGAGGCCGGGCACGTTGGCCTCGCAGCCCTCGGACTCGATGACCTTCACCAGCTGGTTGTTGGCCGTGGGGTGGAACTTGACCAGGATCTCGCCCACCACGCCCACGCGCGGCTTGGAGCGGTCGTCCTTCAGCGGGATCTCGTCGAAGGCGCGGATCGTGTCGGCGCAGAGGGCCTCGTAGGAGGCCTTGTCCATCTCGGTGACCTCCTCGCGGCCGCGCGCCATGAACCGCTCGAAGAGCGCCTGCACCGAGCCCGGCTCGGCCTCGTAGGGGCGGCAGCGGTAGAGCAGCTGCATGATGAGGTCGCCGTAGAGCAGCCCGTAGACGGCCTTGAACAGGATGCTCGGGTCGCTCAGGAGGTTGAAGCCGGGGTTCTTCTCGTCCAGGTTGGTCGCCGCCGAGAGCGAGATCACGGGGATGGAAGGGTGGCCGGAGTCGCGCAGGGCCTTGCGGATGAGGGCGATGTAGTTCGTCGCGCGGCAGCCGCCGCCCGTCTGCGAGATGAGCACGGCCGTCTTGCTCAGGTCGTACTCGCCGCTCTCGATGGCCTCCATGATCTGGCCCACGACCAGGATCGAGGGGTAGCAGATGTCGTTGTTCACGTACTTCAGGCCGGCCTCCACGGCTCCCTGGTCCACGCTCGGCAGCAGCACCAGGTTGTAGCCGTACTTGGCGAACAGGCCCTTCACCAGGTCGAAGTGGATGGGCGCCATCTGCGGGGCCAAGATGGTGTAGCCCTCCTTCTTCATCTCCTTCGTGAAGCGCACCTTCGTGAAGGTGGGCGGCTCGGAGTCGCGGTAGATGGGCACGCGGCGGGAGATGTCGGTGCGGCGGGCGCGCTCGAGCGAGCCATCAGCCAGATGCACGCCGTGCGGGTAGGCCTCGTAGGCGGTGCCGCGGCGCACCTCGTCCTCCAGCTCGGCGCGCTGCTCGGCGAGGGCCGCCATGAGCGAACGCACGCGGATGCGGGCGGCGCCCAGGTTGGAGACCTCGTCGATCTTGAGCACGGTGTAGATCTTGCCGGAGCGCTCGAGGATCTCCTGCACCTGGTCGGTGGTGAGGGCGTCCAGGCCGCAGCCGAAGCTGTTGAGCTGGATGAGGTCGAGGTCGTTGCGGGTGGCCACGAAGCGCGCCGCGCGGTACAGGCGGCTGTGGTACATCCACTGGTCCACGACGCGGATGGGGCGCTCGGGCTCCATCTTGTGGGCGATGGAGTCCTCGGTGAGCACCGCGAAGCCGAACGAGTTCACGAGCTCGGGGATGGCGTGGTTGATCTCGGGGTCGTTGTGGTAGGGGCGCCCGGCGATCACGATGCCGTGGACGTCGTTCTCCTCCATCCAGGCGAGCGTCTCGTCGCCCTTCTCGTGCATCTTGCGCTTGAACTCCAGGTCCGCCTCCCATGCCACGTTGACGGCGTGGTCGATCTCGGTGCGGGTGATGTGCGGCCCGCGCACCCTGCCGTGGCCCTCCGCCGCGTCCTTCTCGCGCTGCACGGAGATGAGCTCGTACAGGCGACGCTTGAGCTCGCGCTTGTCGTCGTAGGGGATGAAGGGCGAGAGGTACTCCACGTTCGGGGCGGCCAGCTCGTCCACGTTAAGCCCGAGCGACTGCGGGTAGCTCATCACGATGGGGCAGTTGAAGTGGTTCGTCGCCGTCTCGTCCTCGGTGCGCTCCCAGCGGATGCAGGGCATCCAGATGAAGTCCGGGTCCTTGGCCAGCAGGTTCATGATGTGGCCGTGGCTGAGCTTGGCCGGGTAGCACACGCTCTCGGAGGGCATGGACTCGATGCCCGCCTCGTAGGTGGCCTTCGTGGACTGGTCCGAGAGGACGACGGAGAAGCCGAGGTCGGAGAAGAACGCGTGCCAGAAAGGATAGTTCTCGTACATGTTGAGGGCACGCGGGATGCCCACCGTGCCGCGCGGCGCGTCCTCGGGCGAGAGCACCTCGCGGTCAAAGAGCAGCTGGTTCTTGACCTTGAAGAGG